>JAYVNU010000170.1:0-13666 GCA_043758345.1 Lacisediminihabitans sp. | reverse complement strand
GGAGCCACTGCGCGGGGTCGTCGGTGATCGAGGCGTACGCCACGTTGGGCAGCCAGCCGAGGGTGTATTCGAAGATGAGCAGCAGTAGCGGACCGGTGAAGAAGATCGGGAGAGAGACAGCGGCGAGAGAACCGGTCATGCCGACGCGGTCGATGAACGATCCTGGCTTGAGTGCCGAGAATGTTCCCACGGTCACTCCTCCGATCAGCCAGAGGATCGCGGCGCCGATGCACAGGCTGATGCTCACGGGAGCCGCGGTGGTCATCATGGTCCCGACCAACTGATGCTGGCGGAACGAGTAACCGAAGCAGGGAGCCGGACATGGGATCGGGGTGCTGACACCATCGGTGATCGTCTGCCCGAAGAGAATGCCCGAGAGAAAGTGCCAGTACTGCGCGTAGAGGGGAAGGTCGAACCCGAACCGGTGGATCAGGGTCTTCATCTGGATCGAGTCGGCCGGGAAGGGGATCTTTCCGATGTAGTAATACACGGGTGACGTGTGGGAGAGAGTCGGCACGATCTGGAAGATCAGGAACGTGATGACGCTGACAACCCATACGACGACAATTGCGCCCAGTAACCGGACGACGATAAATCGGATCATGACCTGTTTTCCGCAGAGGAGAGGTGGCCGATCAAAGCTCGGCTTCGATCGGCCACCGTCCGGATGATGAGGCTTACTTGCCGCCGGTGCCCACGTTGACGAAATCGTAGAGACCGAACGCCAGGGCGTTGTCGGAGGTCACGTTCGTCAAGCGGGGGTTGCGGTAGTAGAGCGACTTTCCGAACAGGATGGGCAGGTACACCGCATCCTTCATCACCTGATCGTCGAGCTTCCGGAAGTCGCCATCCGTCGACTTACCCGAGGGAGCGGCGTCGAGGATCTTGTTGACCACCGGGTCATTCAGGCTCGGGTAGTTCGTGTTTCCGGTCGGGATGATGTCTGCACCGTTGGCGATCGAGTTCCAGAACCCGTAGCCGGTGGGGAAGTCGGCGCCCCAGGCAGCGAGCGCGATGCCGATTCCCTGATTCGTGATGTTCGCCGGGGATCCGATGAACGTCGAGTAGTAGCTCGACGACGCCGAGGTCGTGGCGGTGATTTTGATACCCACCTTGGCGAGCGCGCTTTGCATCGACGCGAATACCTTCGGTGCCACCTGGCTCGGTGTCGAGTACGCCATGTTGGTTGTGAAGCCGTCGGGCTTGCCACACTTGACCAGCGCGGCCTTCGCCTTCGCGATGTCTCCCGTGTTGTCCTTGCCACTCGAGTACACGTTCGCCGTGTCACTGTGGCCCGCAATCGTCGGCGGGGTCATGGAACCCGCGACCGCACCGGCCGTCGTGCCGCCGAAGGCCTGGACGAGCTCTGCCTTGTTCGTCGCGTAGAAGATCGCCTGGCGGCAGTAGACGTTCGTGATCACCGTCGGCATGACCGCGAAGTATCGCGTGAAGGCCGTTGTCGGGTCATCCGCATTGGCCTTGAACTTCGAGTCGGTCAGGATCTTCGACTGCAGGGTGGTGCCGATGTTAAGGTCCGCGCGAGCGTCGGCTGTACCGGCGGCGAGTTTGCTGTCGATGTCGTTGACGTCGGAGTCGATCGTCAGATCGATCTCGTTGGCGACGGGCTTGCGGATCTTGTCGGTCGACTGCTTCCAGTACTTGTTGCGAACGAAAGTCACCGATTGCGTCGGCACATATTTCGTCAGCGTGAAGGGACCGGAGGAGACGGGCTGTTTGCCGTAGTCTGCCCCGACGAATCCGGTGCCGCCCTCGACCTTGTACGGCACGGGAGCCGAGGCCGCCATTGCCATCAGGTAGTTGAAATCGGAATACGAGGTCGACAGGTTGAATTCGATGGTCGAGTCCGTCGTGACGATCGACGCGAGGTCACCGCTCTTGTACGGACCGAGGTAGTCGGCCGGATGGGTGATCGTGCCGATGAAGTATGACGCGGGACCGCCGTTGATGATGTCGGTGGCGAAGAGCCGCTCGACGCCGTACTTGACGTCCATCGGAGTGATGGGCGCACCGTTGGAGAACTTCAGGCCCTTCTGGAGGGTATAGGTCCACTTGGTGAAATCGGCATTGTGGGTGCCCATGTCGGTCGCGAGGTCGGGAGAGAGCTCGGGCTTCGAACCGTTGACCTTCGAGTAGCCGATGAGCGAGCGGGTGAACAGGCGCTGCATGTTCCAGCACCAGCCGTAGTAGGTGTTCTGCGGATCCCAGGAATCGCAGTCAGAGGCGGAGAGCAGCTTGACCGTGCCGCCCTGGACCGTCGACGGATTGACGATACCGGCCACTGCCGCGTTGAAGCTCGAAGCGCCACCAGTGGTCGCCGGCGTCGGTGAGCTCGAACATCCGACAAGTGTCATCGCCGCGACAGCCACCAGGCTGGCGAGGACGAGACCCCTTTTTTTGATCTTCATCGAAAGATCCCCTTCTTATTACTGTGTGAAAGCAGCGTTGGCTGCGTTGAATGGGTCCGAGGACCCCGTCGCCCCGCTACGAGCTTGGTGCGGCTCGGAGCACAACGGACGTTGCTTGTGTCACTTCGTCGATTTCGGGTCAAGCGCATCGCGCAGGCCGTCACCGAACAGGTTGAATGCGAGAACAGCGATGAAGAGCACGACCCCGGGAAGGATCAGATACATCGGATCCACCTGGAAATAGTTTCCGGCATCGGACAGCATCTGGCCCCAGGAAGGAATGGGGGGTGGAACGCCGACTCCGAGATAGGAGAGCCCCGCCTCTCCGAGGATGTAGTTCGGAATGGTCAGCGAGGTGTACACGAGGATCGGGCCGAGCAGGTTCGGCATGATCTCCTTCGTCATGATCCAGGCGTTGCTAGCTCCGAGGCTGCGCGCGGCATCCACGAACTCCTTTTCGCGGATGGAGAGCACCTGGCCGCGGACGATTCGACCGATGTAGGGCCAGCCAAAGAATCCGAGAACGAAGATGATGATCGCGAACCTCACGAGAGCGGATTTGCTGAGGATCGAGACGACGGCGATGAGAGACAACGAAAGGAGCAGTGTCGGGAACGAGAGCAATACATCCATCACGCGGGAGATGATCGTGTCGATCCAGCCGCGGTAGTACCCAGCGATGAGGCCCAGGCTCACGCCGAGGATCAGAGAGAGGGCAGTGGCCAGCCCGGAGATGATCAGCGAGACTCGAGCACCCTCCATGAGCTGGGTGAGGATGTCTTGCCCGAGCGCCGGCGTGACGCCGAGCCAGTGGGTGCCGCTGATTCCCCCGAGCGCCCCGGTCGGCAGGTTGGTGGACGGATCCAGCAGGGAACCGGTGCCGAACGAGTGCAGATCGTGATAATTCTGGCCGTAGAGCGCCGCGAGCTGGTCGGCGAACACCGCAACCAGGATGAAGAGGATGATGACGACACCCGCCGCCATGGCGACCTTGTCTTTGCGAAGCCTTCGCCAGGCGATCGACCACAACGAGCGGCCGACGATCGAAGGGACGGCGACCGTCCGGCTTTCGCCCTCGACGACCCCGGCTTCACCGATGACCTCGAGTTCACCTTGCGGCAGCGACATCGACTATGACCTCATTCTGGCTCTGTACGAAAATGTTGGTTGACGTGGGTGTCTCAGGAGACCGTCGAATTCAGCACTGAATTCCCCGCGCCCCCTGGTTCTGCTCGCGAGGCGCCGGTCACCGCGACACATCGAACTCTAAACATGCTCATTGCCATCTCCAAATCAAACGGGTCAAATTAACATCCCATTAATATGTGGGATCGATAATGAGCCGGTCCGGTAAATTATTGCGCCACTTCGATGAATATTGCAACAAATGTGCGCGCTACCACCATTGAGCATCGGGAAGGTCGCTGCTGCGGGACTTCCGAGGCTGACGTACGATAATTGACATGCCTGACAGCGGTCCGCATTCTCCCACGAACCGGGGCCGGCTCAGAGCGGAAATCCTGATCGTGCTCGGGCTATCGCTCGGGGCATCCGCCGTCTACTCGATCGTTTCGCTCGCCGACAGCCTAACCCGGGCGAAATCGCTCGCCAGCCAGACTCAGTCGCTCAATAACTCGCTCAGCGACAGGCCGGTCTTCGACCTGATCTATCAGTTTCTCGCTCTGTTCTTCGACGTGGTTCCGGTCGTTCTGGTCTGCTTTTTACTGTGGCAGACGGCGCGGCCGCATCTGGCGCGACTCGGGCTTGACCTGCGTCACCCGGGTCGCGATGCTCTCGTCGGCATCGGCCTTGCGCTACTCGTCGGAATCCCCGGGATTTTCGTCTACCTCGGCAGCAAAGGTCTCGGGATCAACCTGACGGTGTCGGCCTCCCCGATCGATACCTACTGGTGGACCATCCCGATCCTCGTGCTCTCCGCCGTGCGTGCCGGGCTGCAGGAGGAGGTCATCGCCATCGGCTACCTCTTCGCGCGCCTTCGTGACCTCGGCTGGAAGACCTGGCCGATCGTCCTCGTCGCGGCCACCCTGCGGGGCACGTACCACCTCTACCAGGGCTTCGGCGGGTTCATCGGCAACTTCGCGATGGGGGTGCTCTTCGGATGGCTTTACTCGCGTTTCGGGCGGGTGCTTCCCCTCGTGATCGCACATGCCGTCATCGACACGGCCATCTTCGTGGGGTACCCGTTTGCGGCATCCGCGTTCCCGGGGTTGTTCGGGGCGGCGAAGTAGCGCGTTCACCTCATTCCCCGCCATAGCTCCAGCTATGGCGCGAGGGACCCGTGCGCGCAGGGGTCCCTCGCGCCACAACTCCGTCCGTGGGATGGTGCAAGCACCGCGCCGGCCCGGTCAGTCGGCGAAGGCCTCCGGGGGCGGGCACGCGCAGAACAGGTTGCGGTCGCCCCACGCGTTGTCGACGCGGCGCACCGGCGGCCAGTACTTAGACCGGATGAGACTCCGCACCGGGTAAACCGCCAGCTCACGGCTGTAGGCGTGCTGCCACTCCCCCTCGATGACCGACTGCGCGGTGTGTGGCGCGTTATGCAGTGGATTGTCGTCGCCCGGCCATTCGCCGACCGCCACGAGGTCCGCCTCGAGTTTGATCGCGATCATCGCGTCGATGAAGCGGTCGATCTCGGCGAGATCCTCGCTCTCCGTCGGCTCCACCATGAGGGTTCCGGCGACCGGGAACGACATCGTCGGGGCGTGGAATCCGTAGTCGATAAGGCGTTTCGCCACATCGTCGACCGTCACCCCGGTCGCCTCCGTCAACGGCCGAAGGTCGAGGATGCACTCGTGCGCGATCAGCCCGTTGTCACCCGAGTAGAGCACCGGGTAGTGATCACGAAGGCGCACCGCGACGTAATTCGCCGCGAGCACCGCCGCGCCGGTGGCCGCCTTCAGCCCCTCGGCGCCCATCATGCGCACGTAGGCCCAGCTGATCGGAAGGATGCTCGGCGAGCCATACGGGGCGGCCGAGACGACATTCTGCGGCGATCCGCTGAACTCGCGCTGGGCCATCGGGTGGCCGGGCAGAAACGGCGCGAGGTGCGCCCTCGCCCCGACCGGCCCGACACCCGGGCCGCCGCCGCCGTGCGGGATGCAGAACGTCTTGTGCAGGTTGAGATGGGAGACGTCGCCGCCGAAGTCGCCGAAGCGGGCGAAACCGAGGAGGGCGTTGAGGTTTGCGCCATCTACGTAGACCTGCCCCCCTGCCTCGTGGACGGCGGCGCAGATGGCCCCGACCTCGTGCTCGTAGACGCCATGGGTCGACGGGTACGTGATCATCAGGGCGGCGAGTTCAGCACGATGCTCGTCGATCTTGGTGCGGAGGTCGACGACATCCACGTTCCCGAGTTCGTTCGTGGCCACGACGACGACGTGCATTCCGGCCAGGACGGCCGACGCCGCATTGGTACCGTGCGCGCTCGATGGGATCAGGCAGATCGTGCGCTGGATGTCGCCGCGGGAGAGGTGGTAGCCGCGAATCGCGAGGAGCCCCGCGAGTTCGCCCTGGCTGCCAGCGTTCGGCTGGAGGGAGACGGAGTCGTAGCCGGTGACGTCCGCGAGCCAGCCCTGCAGCTGCTCGATCAGGGTGAGGTAGCCTTCGACGTCGGCCTCGGGAGCGAAAGGGTGGATGCCCGCGAACTCCGGCCAGGTGACCGCCTCCATCTCGGTCGCCGCATTGAGTTTCATCGTGCAGGAACCGAGCGGGATCATCCCGCGGTCGAGCGCATAGTCGTAGTCGGCCAGGTGCTTGAGATACCGCATCATCGACGTCTCGGAGTGGTGCGTGGTGAAGACCGGATGCTGCAGGTAGGAGCTCGTGCGGTTCAGCGCAGTCGGAATCCAGGAGAGCTCGGTCGGCACCGACTCGTCGGCCAGGTCTTCGCCGAGGACGGTCGCGACGGCTCGGATGTCATCCATCGTCGTCGTCTCGTCGACGGAGAGCTGGACGTGGTCGTCGTCCACGAGGTGGAACAGGTATCCGGCCGCGTGGGCGCGCTCGACCAGGCGAGCCGCGTCTGTCTTCGTGTGCAGCGTCAGGGTGTCGAAATAGTTAGCCGTGACGACCGTGTGACCGGCCTCCGTCGCCGCGCGGGCGAGGACGTTGGCGTGCTTCGTGACGTTGGTCGCGATGCGCCTGAGCCCGTGCGGCCCGTGATAGACCGCGTACATCGATGCCATGACGGCGAGCAGCACCTGCGCCGTGCAGATGTTCGACGTCGCCTTGTCACGACGGATGTGCTGCTCCCGCACCTGAAGCGACAGGCGGTAGGCCGGATGCCCGGTCGCGTCCTGTGAGACGCCGACGAGTCGGCCAGGCAGCTGGCGTTCGAGCCCCTTGCGAACGGCCATGTAGCCGGCGTGCGGCCCGCCGAAGCCCATCGGCACGCCGAAGCGCTGACTGGTGCCGACCGCGACATCCGCTCCGAGGTCGCCCGGGGAGGTGATGAGGGTGAGGGCGAGGAGGTCGGCGGCGACGACCGTCAGTCCGCCCTGGGCCGTGACCTCGGCGATGAGGTGCGCCGGGTCCCAGATTCGGCCGGATGAGCCGGGGTACTGGATGAAGGCGCCGAAGCTCGGAGGGGTCTCGCTGTCGAACGACGTCTCCAGCAGGTGGAGGCCGGACGCGGCGGCGCGGTTGGCGAGCAGCGCCTTTGTCTGCGGGTGGGCATCCGCATCGACGAGAAAAACGTTCGATGTGCTCTTCGACGCCCGGCGCGCGAGCATCATCCCCTCAACGACGGCGGTTCCCTCGTCGAGCATCGAGGCGTTCGCGGTATCGAGCCCGGTGAGCTCGGTCACCATCGTCTGGAAGTTGATGAGGGCTTCGAGGCGGCCCTGCGAGATCTCCGGCTGGTACGGCGTGTAGGCCGTATACCAGCTCGGATTCTCGAGCACATTGCGCTTGATGACCGCCGGTGTGATGGTGTCGTAGTAGCCGAGCCCGATCATCGAACGGTTCACCGTGTTGCGGTTCGCCAGCTGCCGAAGCTCGGCGAGGGTCTCCCGCTCCGTGGCCGGCTCCGGAAGAGTCTCGTGAGCCGCGGCATCGAAGGCCTCGACCTGGATGGATGCCGGAACGGCGGCACGCACGAGGTCACCGACGGTCTCGTAGCCGAGCGCGCCGAGCATGAGCTGCTGGGCGGCGGCATCCGTTCCGATGTGGCGATCGACGAAGCGGTCGGACTCGAACAGCTCCCCCATCACTCGCCGACCAGTGCGCTGTACTGCGAGTAGTCGAGCAGCGTCGGCAGCTCGGTGAAGCGCACCTTGATCAGCCAGCCGTCGCCGAAGGGGTCGCTGTTGACGAGTTCCGGGCTCGCGACGACGGCGGCGTTCACCTCTTCGACAGTGCCATCGATGGGCGCGAAGAGCTCGCCGACCGACTTGGTCGATTCGATTTCTCCCACGATGGATCCGCTGGCAACGGACGCGCCTAGCTCCGGGAGATCGACGAACACCACGTCACCGAGCTTGTCGGCGGCGTAGGCGGTGATTCCGACCGTGGCGATGTCGCCCTGGACCAGAACCCACTCGTGTTCTTCGGTGTACTTGAGGGCTGTCTTGTCGGTCACGGGGTGGTCTTCTCTCTCTTGTAGAACGGAAGTCGAACGACGGATGCCGGCACTCTCGTACCGCGCACATCCATGAACAGCGGGGTGCCGGTCACACTCGCGGCCGGGTCGACATAGGCCATCGCGATCGGGTACCCGAGAGTGGGGCTGAGCGCACCACTTGTGATGACGCCGATCTCCGCGCCGTCGGCATCGTGGATCGTGTACCCGGCGCGGCCGGCGCGCTTGCCCTCGGCCTTCAGTCCGACCAGGACTCGCGCACCGTCGACCGGCGCGGCCTCGACGGCGGCTCGCCCAACGAAATCGGAACCCTTCGTGAGGCTGACGACCCGGCCGAGGCCGGCCTGCGCCGGCAGGGTGTCGAGGCCGAGCTCATGGCCATACAGTGGCATCCCGGCCTCGAGGCGCAGTGTGTCGCGGCTGGCGAGGCCGGCCGGCACGAGCTCGAACGGCTGGCCGGCCGCCTCGAGCGCGTGCCAGAGGGCTGCGGCATCCGCGACATCCACATAGAGCTCGAAGCCGTCTTCGCCGGTGTAGCCGGTGCGCGCGACCAGAACGGAGTCGCCGGCGAAGGTCATGGCCGTGCAGGCGTAGTACTTGAGATTTTCGAGATCTGTTTGTGCGGACGCCTCAAGACCTGCGGTCGACTCGAGGATCGCTCTCGCGTTCGGCCCCTGAACAGCGATCAACGAGATCGTGTCGGTGATGTCGTCGACGGTCGCGTCGAAAGCCGCCAGCCGCTCGGTCAGCGCCGCGACGACGGGCTCGCGGTTGCCGGCGTTGGCGACGACGAGATACTCGCTATCGTCGCTGTGATAGACGATGAGGTCGTCGATGATGCCGCCGTCTTCGGCGAGGATGAGGCTGTATTTGGCTTTCGTGACGGCGACGGCGGAGATCGCTCCGGCGAGCGCGGCATCGAGGTAGGCCGCAGCATCGGGGCCGGCAACGACGATCTCCGACATATGCGAGATGTCGAAGAGTCCGGCGGAGTTGCGGACGGCGTGATGCTCGGCAAGGTCGGAGCTGTAGCGCACCGGCATCTGCCAGCCGGCGAAGTCCGTGAAACTTGCTCCGGCGGCGACATGGATGTCGTGAAGCGGGCTATAACGAACAGATTCAGTCAAGAGTTCTCCGGGCGATCGCGGTTGGATTGCTAAGAACTCCCCCTCTGTCATGAGCCTGAGAGTTTCACCGCGCGGACCCTCGACGGAGTGCGCGGCTTTCACCGTGGGCGGGATCCCATGCAAGGAATCCACTTTTCAGAGTGGCCTGTTCGATGCGGTACGCGTACCTGAGAGATTGACGGGGAGTGTTGCTCCTTCGGTGCCGACGCGCCCGCCGCCGTGTGGATCGGCAGTGGATGTCGGCTCTCCCGCATCGCGTTGAGCGGCCCGATATTTGTTTGTGCCTGCAGCTTACCAATGGTTGGTTTCGGGCGGATGTCGCGGCCCGGCGATCGCGACCTCATTTGCGAGCTCCGAGTGCACGGGGGGATGCCAGCGGAGCGACCGGGTGCGACCGGCTTCGGCCGTGTGCGACTGGCGCATGTTGCAGAGAGCCCGGTTATTCAGGACATTCCCGTGACGACGATGTCAGCCCTGGATTGCGGATGCTGTGCTGCCGCCCACGCGTCTTCGTCCGCCATCCACCTCGCCCACTGGTCCCCGGCATCCGCACCGTCACGCTCGAGTCCGCGGCGGAGTCGCTCGTCTCTGGGGGTGTCGATCCAGATCGCATACGAGAGGTAGGACTGGAATTCATCCCGTGACGACGAGACCCCCTCGATGAGGACGATTCCGGATGGTTCGATCTCGTGCCACTCGGCGAGCGCCCTGGCATCCCAGTCGTAGCGTTGAAAACGCGCCGGATCGCCGGCCGCGAGTGGTGAAAGAACTTCTTCGAGAAGACGTGGCCACCACTCGAGCGGGACGTCCCAGCTGGCAAAATCATCGGTGTGGACGACCACAACGCCAAGATGCTCAGCGAGCCCTGCGGCGAACATGGACTTCCCCGCACCGCCGAAGCCATCGACAGCGACGAGTGTCGTTGCGACTCCCGGGGGTCGCAAAGCTTCGAAAATCGCTCTGGCAACTTCGTCGATCACTGTCGAAGGGAACCCCACACCTAATTGTGGTGCTTCCGCGAACGCCAGCGGTGCGAGTCGTCATGCTGCAGACATTTCCGTGGGTGGTTGGCCCAGCTGGAGGCACGGATCACTCGTCGGGCGGGGTCAGCCGGTCGTCGCCCGGGTCCTGAGGACCGTCGTCCGGCCAGGCCGCACGAATGGATTCCTCGGCCGCGATCGTCGACTCGATGAGGGCGCCGAGCAGCTGCTCCATCGTCGCCGACCGCAGCAGCGCGACCTGATCGAGTTGCTCGAGGGGGGCGATCGCAGCCAGCTGCCAGGCGGCCTCGACCGGCTCGTCCGAGACCTCGACCGTGGCGGACCAAGCCTGGTCGGAGAATTCGCTCGCCAGCGCGAGGGCGCGGCGCACCGTTTGTTCCGCGCGCTCGAGCAGAGGCTCGAGCGCGGCATCCCACACGAGCTCGTCGAGCATGCGCACCGTCGCCCGCGGATACGGATCGTCGTCGAGCCACTCGACGACCTCGATGCGGGCGGCGCCCTGCGCGACGATGCCGACCGCGGCATCCGTCGTCTCCAATTGGGCGATCTGCGCGATCGTGCCGACCGTGAAGCGGTGCTCCCCTCCCCCGACCTCCTGGCCGCGTTCGATGAGCACGATGCCGAACTCCGAGGGCTCGGACTTCAGGATGCGCGACAGCATGATGAGGTATCGATCCTCGAACACGCGGAGCAGCACGGGCATGTGCGGGAATAGCACCGACCCGAGGGGGAACATGGCGAGCTCGGTCATTATCCAAGCGAACCACGGCGAGCGGGGAACACCAAGTCGCTAGACCGCCGGGCAGCCAGGTGGTAGCGACCGCAGCGGGCGAGGAGCTTCCGGGGCCGGGCGCGTCGAGGCCTGGACGGGCTCGATCACCGGGGCATGCCCGTACTCTGGGCTTCGGATGCCAGCGGGGCACCTGTGGAACGGGACGGATGTCATGGACAGCACCCAGATGAAACATTTCGTCGCCGCCGCGACAGAGCTACATTTCGCCCACGCCGCACGGACCGTGGGGGTCAGCCGCACGACCATGATCGCGTCGGTGAAGGCCCTCGAGGCCGAGCTCGGGCATCCGCTGTTCGACTACACCGCCGAGACGACGACGCTCACGCCCGACGGAATCGCCCTTCTCGCCGCCGCACGACACGAGCTCAAGCGCTCTGCGGCGGCCGCGGCAGCATCCGCTCCCGCACCGGGTGGCAAGGCGAAAGCCTCGAAGGGCAAGGGTCGAACGCCGGCCGTGAAGGGCGCGCCGCGGGTCGGAAAACGGCGGCAGTCCCGCTGAGGGCACGCACCCACTCGATTTTGAACATTGTGCGGGTAGCGTTCTGCCATGGCCTCCCGTGAGCACCCCGTCCGCGCTCTGGACGCTCTTCGAGCCGATCCACGCGCTGACCTACTCGACACCGAAACGATGAAGAGGGCTCGCGGCTGGAGTGACGAACAGTGGACCGCCGAGCAGGCGAGGCTCGTCGAGCGCGGCCTGCTCGAGCCCGACCGTTCGCTCGCCGAGCGGGGCGCCGGCGCGCTGGATGCGGCGGAGGCATTCACCAACCGCCGGGCGATCGGGCCGTGGCAGCACCTCGACGACGACGCGCTTCGCGAGATCGCCGGCCTGCTGGTGCCGATCGCGCTCGCCTGTGCTCCTGTGTACGGGCAGCCGAATCCGATCGGGATGCCCGAGCCCTGGGATCCGATCGACGATCCCGATGCGACATCCGTTGCTGAAATCATCAGCCGACACGCAACCAGCCGACACGCAATCAGCCAACCAGCGTAAGGAACCCCATGTATACAGTGCATAACCAGACCGGACGCCGCTTCGTCATCACCGGCTCGAACAGCGGAACAGGTAAGGAGGCCGCGAAGAGGATCGCCGGGGCCGGCGGGTCCGTCGTGATGGCCGTTCGCACCCCGGAGAAGGGCGAAGCGGCTCGCGAAGAGATTCGTCGCCAGTACCCACAGGCCGACATCGAGGTGCGTAAGGTCGACCTGGCAGATCTTGCAAGCGTGCACAGCTTCGCCTCGGAGTTGATCGACGAGGGCAAGCCGATCGACGTGCTCGTGAACAACGCCGGGGTCATGGCTCCCCCGAAGCGGATGACGACCATCGACGGTTATGAGCTCCAGTTCGGATCGAATTACCTGGGCCCGTTCGCGCTGACCAATCTGCTGCTGCCGCGCATCCTCGAGTCTTCATCCCCGAGAGTCGCGACCATGTCGAGCATCGCCGCGAGCTTCGGGAAGATCCACTTCGACGATCTGCAATGGACGAGCGGCTACCTGCCGATGCTCGCCTATGGCCAGTCGAAGCTCGCCGACATGCTGCTCGGGATGCGCCTCGCCGAGCTGTCAAAGGAGCGAGGGTGGAAACTGCTTTCGACGATCGCGCACCCGGGATTCACCCGGACGAACCTCCAGACCGCCGGGGCAAACCTCGGCCGCGCGACTCCGAAGGCACAGAACAATCGGCCCATCATCCCCTCGCAGGATGTCGAGCAGGGGGTCGAACCGCTGCTCTTCGCCGCCGCCGACCCCGGCGCGCAACAGGGTGCCTATTACGGCCCGTCGCGCTTCGGCGGCATCGTCGGGCCGACGAAGCGGGCAAGCTTGGCGCGAAGTTCCCGCGGAACCGACCTCCCGGCATCGCTCTGGGCTGTGGCCGAAGAGCTGACCGACACCGCCCCGCCAGCCTAAGCCTGGAAAGCGCTGCTCGGCAGATCTTTCTCGCCGGACACGATCGCCTCGACGATGCGGGCGGCGACGGCATCCGGGACGAGGGCCGCACCGAAGGCGGGAGCCGTGCCGGCGATCGGATGCTGCGACAGCTCGGTTGCGATATGCCCGGGCCGGGCATCAAGCAGCCGGATTCCGCCGCGACGATACTCGCGGGACGCCGCAACCATGAAGGCGGCGAGGCCGGCCTTGGCGGCGGAGTAGGCCGCGAGTCCGGCGGTCGGCATTTCGGCGACGACGCCGCTGAGTGTGACGATGAACGGATCGCGGCCGGCCGCGGCCGACTCCGCGAGCGGACCTGCAGCATCCCGGATCACGCGGAGCTGGCCGACCATGTTGGAGAGCACCAACTCGTCGATGGTCGCGTCGGTGACATCCGCTGCCGGTCCGAACGCGACGACGCCGGCGGCGAGCACGACGCCATCCAGCTTTCCCGCTTTCTGCACGGCGGCGGCGATGATGCCCGAGGCGCTCTCGGCGGAGCGGAGTTCTACGGTGAGCCCGTCGGCCGAGGGGGTGCGGGATGCCCGGACGACCGTCGCGCCTCCCGCTTCGAGTCGGCCGGCGATGAGGGATCCGAGACCCCCCGATGCGCCGATCACAAGGATTACGGAGCCTGCGATATTTGTCATAACCCGCACACTACTCACCCTTGGTGCGGCGGCGATCCCGATGCCGAGCCCTCAGGGATTCGAGGCTCACCACAAAGACCCAGACGAGCCAGGGGAAGGTCGCGAAGACGGCGCCGCCCCACCCTCCAACCGAGTAGA
>JAYVNU010000169.1:0-4556 GCA_043758345.1 Lacisediminihabitans sp. | reverse complement strand
AACCCCTCGACACCATCGAGCGCACTGTGCGGGCGGTGCAAAACCTGCGCGGCCAGCATCTGACCTGGATTCTCGACGACGGGCGGAGTGACGCGGTTCGCGCGCTCGCGGCAGAACTCGGGGCACGCTACATCCGACGATTGACCAATCATGGTGCGAAGGCCGGCAACATCAATCACGCCCTGTCGCTGACGTCCGGTGAGTATTTCGCGATCTTCGATGCCGACTTCGTGCCGAAGGAGGACTTCCTCTACGAGACGGTGCCGTTCTTCGTCGACGAGTCCGTCGCCTTCGTGCAGACCCCGCAGTCCTACGGCAACATGAAGAACCTGGTGTCGCGCGGGGCCGGCTTCATGCAGTCGGTCTTCTACCGATTCATCCAGCCCGGACGCAACCGGTTCAATGCCGCCTTCTGCGTTGGCACGAACGTGGTCTTCCGGCGCACGGCGGTGCTCGAGATCGGCGGGATGTGCACGGACTCGAAGTCGGAGGATGTCTGGACGTCACTCCGCCTGCACGAAAACGGGTGGAAGTCGGTCTACATCCCGGTGACGCTCGCCGTCGGCAACGCCCCCGAGACGATCGAGGATTACACGAAACAGCAGATGCGCTGGGCTTCCGGAGGTTTCGAGATCCTATTCCGACGCAATCCGCTCAGTCCCCGAACCCGGCTCACTCTCGACCAGCGGCTGCAGTATTGGGTGACCTCGACCCACTATCTGGTGGGGATCGTTCCGATCCTCCTGATCTTCGTTCCGCCGCTTGAGATCTATTTCGATCTTCGACCGGTCAACCTCACGGTCACCTGGCTGACGTGGGTGCTCTACTACCTGGGGTTCTACGGGCTGCAGATCCTGCTGGCGTTCCACACCATGGGCTCATTCAAACCGCAGACCCTTGTGATGGCGACGGTCTCGTTCCCCATTTACATCCGCGCGCTGATCAATGTCGCCATCGGTCGCGAGCAGGCCTGGCACGTGACGGGAGCGGCGGGAAAGCGCACCTCCCCGTTCGAATTCATCATTCCGCAGGTGCTGCTGTTCGTGCTTCTCCTGCTGACCTCCGTCGTCGGAATCCTCAAGGATGCCGGCCACCAGACGGTGACTCTCGCCACGGCCTGGAACCTCACCAACACGGTCGTTCTCGCAGTCTTCGTGATCGCGGCCTTCCGCGAATCGCACGGCGCCCGCGTGACTCGGCCGGCGGCCACCGAAGTGCACCGTACGTTCGCACGCGGCAATTCGGTGGAGAGCGCACCTTCCATCAGGATGCCGGCCTTCAACTCGATTCTCACCGGTATCCCGGAACCCGAGGCCGCGCCGCAACCGGTGTCCGCTCTCTGGATGTCGTCCGTCACGTCGGAACGGGGCACACGATGAGCTGGGGAAGTCGTTTTCGGCTGCTGTTCGGAATCATCGTGGTGACCGTGCTCGTCGGGGCCGCGACCCTCGTGTTGAACCAGCGCGAGTCCCAGACGGCCAGTACCACCGCATCCATCGAGGCACTCTCGTACTCCGTCGGGTCGGACTACGCCGGAACCGTCGTGAAACAGTCAGTCGTCGTCGGCGACCGGGTGAAGGCCGGCGACAAACTGCTCACCATTCAGAGCGCGACACTCGCGAGCGATCTGAGCACACGGAAGACCGCCCCGCACAGCGCCGCCTATACCGTTTCGACCGACGGAACGCTGTCCCTGGTGGCGACTGAATCCGGCATCGTGTCGACCATGACTGCCTCCGTCGGAGGCTTCGTCGGCGCCGGACAACCCCTCGCCACCATCGACCGGAGCGGATCCCTGTACGTGCAGGCCAGATTCCTGGTCGATCCGACGGACTTCGCGCGCGTCGAGCGCGGCGCGACGGTCGACATCGTGCTGCCGAACTACGACCGCATCTCCGGGAAGGTGAAGGCTGTCGTCGTGCACACCGTCGGGGGAAAGGCAGACGCCAGCGTCGAGGTGACGAGCACCCAGCTCTCGCTCGGGGCGCACAGTGGACTCGTCGCACCGGGAACCCCCGTCACCGCCGTGATGCACCTGAAGGCCGACGGCCCGTTCTCGGGACTGAAGCGTGCCGTTCAGTCACTGATCGTGCAGATCGGCCTATGAGGCGTCGGCTGAAGTTCGGTGGGAGGGTCGTCGGTGCAGCCTTCGCCTTAGCGCTGCTCGCCGGCTGTTCGGCGACGACAGAGGGAGCTGCACCGTCACCCGCGGCGGTGCTTCCCGCCTCCGAGGTCTCGCCGCTGCTCGACCGCATCGTGAAGCAGCCCGCCGCGAAACTGCCGACGATGCACCTCGCTGCGGGGCTCGCCCCACCGACCAACAAATGGTTCTCCGGGCTCGTCTTCGGAGACCATCCGCAACCGGTCTTCCCCCTCCCGCTGTCGTTCGCGCTGACGGAGAATGGATTCACCTTCGGGGTGCCGCACGTGAACACGGCGCCCGACACCCTCGAAGCGCCCCTCGCCCCGGCGCTGTCGGTGAATGCGCGGGCCGCGAGAAGCACGGTGATCGCCTACGACGAGTCGTCGGTGACGATAGACGAACGAGACCGAACCGGACGATCGATCGGCACCGTCGTCATCGCGGAAGGGTCGCCCCTCGTGACCTTCACGGCGAAGTCCTCAGCGACCCTCGACCTGAGCGGCACCTACGCGGTGACGAAGCACACCCTCTGGAGCACCAGCGTCGACGGAACCGACTACGGCCTGTCGACCAGCGGTCGGATGAAAGGGTCGTCGCTCTCCCTGACCTCCGGCCAGACCGCGGTCTGGGTGGCAGTGCCGCGCGGCACCTCGCTCGGGTCGCTGGCGTCGGCGCTCTCCCCGCTCGTCGGAACGTCGTTCGCGTACTCGACCGCAGCACACACCGTGACGACCACGATCGGATATCGAACCGCGAACGGATCGCCGACCCTCATCGCAGCGATGCCTCACCAGCAGACGGCGCCGACCGCCGCCACGAAGTGCGCGGCCGGAAACTATCCCTCGGTGTACGGAACTCTCGCTCTCTGCAGCGGCTCGTCACTCAGCTGGTCATCGGCGAAGATCGAACCGAGTTCGTCTCTCGATGTCGGGAGCCTCGGTGCGGCGCAGAGATCTGAGCTCCGGGCGCAGGTCAGCAGTGACACCGACGCGGGGGGAGTGCTTCCCGCCGACACCTACTTCGGCGGAAAGGCCCTGTACCGTCTGGCAAATCTGCTTCAACTCGCAGAGCAGCTGGGCATGAAAGACGCTTCTTCGACTCTGCAGTCCCGGTTGGCTGGCGCGCTCCGCTCTTGGACGGAGCCGAAAGGATGCTCGACCCGGTCGAGCCAGTGCTTCGTGTATGACGCGAAGGCCAAGGGCATCATCGGGCTCACGGCGTCGTTCGGCTCCGACCAGTTCAACGACCACCACTTCCACTATGGATACTTCTTCTACGCGGCGAGCGTGGCGGTGCGCTACGACGGTTCGCTCGAGTCCCGGCTCAGTCCCGTTCTCACCCTGCTCGCCGCCGACCTCGCGTCGGGCGGCCACAGCGGTGACTTTCCACAGCTGCGGATGTTCGATGCCTACGCCGGCCACTCCTGGGCGTCCGGCTTCGCTCCCTTCGCGTCCGGAAACAACCAGGAATCCAGCTCCGAGGCAGTCGCGGCGTGGAACGGTCTCGCGCTCTGGGCGCAGGCGTCGAAGAACGGCCCGCTCGAAAAGGAGGCGATCTGGATGATGTCGGCGGAAGCGGCATCCGCCAGTGCGTACTGGACCGACTTCGACACTCACGATCCGATCTACAGCGGATATCAGCACTCCGTCGTCTCGCTGAATTGGGGATCGAAGCGAGACTATGCGACCTGGTTCAGTGCCGACCCTGCCGCGAAGCTCGCGATCGTCGCGCTCCCGATGGAGCCCATCTCGACCTATCTGGGACGGCAACCGCAGCGCGTGACGCAGAACCTCGAGCAGGCCACGGCGGCCGGCTATGAGCAGAATTACGGCGACTACCTGCTGATGTATTCGGCTCTCGCCGGGAAACAGCCGGCCGAAGCGGCGCTCGCTCAGGCCGAGAAACTGCCGGAGCGATTCATCGACCAGGGCAACTCACGGTCGTACATGCTCGCGTGGATCATGACCCGCTGATACCGCGGTTTCATGGCCGAGATCCGTGTACGTCTGATTCGAGCGGTCTCGGCATTAACCGCACCGAAGACAGGAACGAAGGTCGACATCAGCGAGGTGATCTTCAGCGATCATCATGAGCACCGCCGGATGTTCGGCATCCTGGAGGAGATCGACCCGAAGCGCACGGCTGCGCTCGGTTCGATCTGGAATCGACTGCAGGTCTTGCTCGAGGTTCATGCGAGGCCGGAGGAGCTGTACTTCTCCCCTCGTCTGCTCACGCTGCAACAGGACCAGTTCGAGCAGAAGTCGCCGGAGGATGAGACGGAAGACGCCATCCACGACCACAATGAGATCCGGGATGCGATCAGCGGGGCGAGCGGCAAGGACGTTGGTATGGACTCCTGGTTGCGTGCCGTCGCCGACGTCAACCAGGTGAACAGTGACCACATGGCGGAGGA
>JAYVNU010000168.1:0-13752 GCA_043758345.1 Lacisediminihabitans sp. | reverse complement strand
TTCGCGGCCGCAGGCAGAACCTGCCCCCGGAATCTCGGGGTTGCGCAGTGCTTCGCAGGTGCCGGAATTGCAAACTGCATGAGTTGTGGACCGGGGGGTGCGGAGAGAGGCAGTCTGGACGGGGGCGGCCCGGCGGGTGCCACCCGAGCCTGATTCTGGGAGAATGGATGGATGACTCCCGACGTTCCCCGCGCAACCGTCGCCGTGATCGGCGGTTCCGGCCTCTACTCGCTCTTCGACCCCGACACGAGCGAGAAGCGCCGCATCGATACGCCCTACGGACCGGCCGAAGTCACCTTCGGCGAGCTCGGCGGGCGATCGGCAGCCTTCCTCACGCGGCACGGGGTCGACCACTCCGTTCCGCCACACCAGATCAACTTCCGCGCGAACGTCTGGGCACTCGCGAGCCTCGGGGTTCGCGTCATCCTCTCCTCGAGTGCGGTCGGTGGCGTCAGCCCCGAGTACCCGCCTGGCACCCTCGTTCTCACCGACCAGTTCATCGATCGCACGAGCGGTCGCGCCGACACCTTCTATGACGAGGGCTCGGTGCAGCATCTCGCCGCCGCCGATCCGTTCGCTCCGGAGCTGCACGCGCTCGCCACGACGGCGCTGACGGATGCCGGCGAGACGTTCGCGGCATCGGGCACGGTCGTGGTCATCCAAGGTCCTCGGTTCTCGACGCGGGCGGAGTCGCTTTGGTTCGCCGCTGCGGGCGCGCACACGGTGAATATGACGATGTACCCGGAGGTGCCGCTCGCCGCCGAGCTGAACATCGACACGGTGAACCTGTCGTTCGTTACCGACAGCGACGCCGGGCTCAGCCCGCTACCCGGCGTCGTCGACCCGGATGCCGTCAGCCACCAACTGGTGATGCAACGGCTCGCCGAAGCCCAGCCGCGCATCGTCGCAGCGATCGAGACCATCATCCGAGCGCTGCCCGACGACTACTCGCCGCGCGAGTCGATCGCGGCGACGGAGGTGGCCGCCGTGCTCGCGCGGCCCGTCGTGGAGGTCTCGCGATGACCACCATTCTCGTGACCGGCGGAGCCGGATTCATCGGCTCGGCGATCGTCACCGCTGCACTCGAGAAGGGCTGGCGGGTACGGATCATCGACTCGCTGCGGGCCGACGTGCACGGTGGGCGGCCCGACTTCGACGAGCGGGTCGAGTTCATTAAGGCTGACATCCGCGATCGCGACGCGCTGGATGTCGCCCTCTTCGGTGTCGATATCGTGTGCCACCAGGCCGCGAAGGTCGGCCTCGGCGTCGACTTCTCCGACGCTCCCGACTATGTCGGAAGCAACGATCTCGGCACCGCGGTGCTGCTGGCCGCGATGGTCGAATCCGAGGTGAAACGGCTCGTCGTTGCCTCGTCGATGGTGGTCTACGGAGAGGGTGCGTACCGCGGCGACGACGGGCCGCGCCGGCCAGCTGCCCGCACCGTCGAGGATCTCGACGCCGGTCGCTTCGAGCCGCTGGATGTGAATGGCGGGGTGCTGCATCCGGAGCTCATCCGTGAGGACGACGCCCTCGATCCGCGCAACGTCTACGCCGCCACGAAGCTCGCGCAAGAGCATCTCGCCGCAGCCTGGGCCCGCTCGACCGGGGGAACTGCGGTCGCCCTCCGCTACCACAACGTCTACGGTCCCGGGATGCCGCAGAACACCCCCTACGCCGGGGTCGCGGCGCTGTTCCGGTCGTCGATCGAGCGCGGGGAGGCACCCCGCGTCTTCGAGGACGGCGACCAGCGCCGCGACTTCGTCCACGTCACGGATGTCGCCTCGGCCAACCTCGCCGCCGTCGAGTGGACAGGCGATCATGACGGCTTCCGGGCGTTCAACGTCGGAAGCGGCGACGTGCACACCATTGGGGATCTCGCGGCGGCGCTCGCGCGCGAATCCGACGCACCTGCACCCGTGGTCACCGGCGAGTACCGTCTCGGCGACGTGCGGCACATCACCGCGTCATCCGAGCGCCTCCGCACCGAACTGGGTTGGACGCCGCGCGTCTTGTTCGACGACGGGATGCGCGAGTTCGCGACGGCGCCGTTGCGCACCGCGGTGCAGTAGCCGCGGCGGTTCTACCAACGGAACAACGGATGCCTCAGCTCACGTTGACGGTGATGCTATGCCAGCCCTCTGCACCATTCGGCGCGGGCTGCACGTGGGTCTGAGTCTGTCGCGCGCCATTCGCGTTGGTCGACCGCACCTGAATCCGGTGTTGTCCCTTCGACGGCTTCCACCGGTAGACCCACTGGCGCCAGGTGTCGGCGGAGATCGAGTCGGCGAGGGTCGCGGTCTGCCACGATCCGTTGTCGATCTGCACCTCCACCTTCGACACTCCGACGTGCTGGCACCAGGCGACACCGGCGATCGGGACGGTACCGGAGCCACTCGAGATCGTCGACCCGGCCGCCGGGGTGTCGATTCGGGACTCGAGTTTCGCGGGACCTTTCGCCGACCAGCCGCGCGGTGTCCAGTAGCCCTGGTCCGCAGCGAAGGTGGTGACCTTGAGCTCCACCACCCACTTCGTCGCCGAGACGTAGCCGTAGAGACCGGGCACCACCATCCGCACCGGGAAGCCGTGCTCAACCGGCAGCGGCACCCCGTTCATGCCGACGGCGAGCAGAGCATTCGTGCTCGTGTCCTGCAGCACGCTCAGCGGGGTTCCGGCGGTGAATCCGTCGCTCGAGGTCGAGAGCACCATGTCGGCCCCGGACTTTGGAACCGCCTGGGCGAGCAGGTCCCGGATGGGCCAGCCGAGCCACAGCGCGTTGCCGATCAGATCGCCGCCGACGTCGTTTGAGACACAGGTCAGCGTCGCGTAGTACTCTTCGAGCGGCTTCTTCAGCAGCTCAGCGAAGGAGATCTCGATCGGGTTCTCGACCATCCCGGTCACCTTCAACTTCCAGCTTCCGGAGTCGATGGCCGGCACCTGCAGAGCGGTGTCGATGCGGTAGAACGTGGCGTTCGAGGTGACGATCGGCGTGATGCCCTTCACGTCGAGCGAGGCCCCCGATGGCAGGGCGGCGGCCGGCGTGGCGGCGGCGGGGAGCGTGATCTTCTTGCGCACCTCGGTCGCGACGCTCGCCGTGGAATTCACGATCTTCGCCCCGGCTCCGGCGACGAACGCGATGCCTCCGGCGACGGCGGCGAGGCGGAGGAAGCTGCGCCGCTCAACCGGCGTATCCATAACCACCCGGTCCGGGACGCGGCCCTTTTCAGCGACTCTCGTGCGCCGCTCGGCCGCGGTGTTCCACGCGGTCAGACGCCGGATCAAGATGCGGAACGCGATAATCCCGACGATGGCCCCGACGATCGTCGGGACGCCATCCAGTCCCCCGGCCCCCGACCGCGTCAGCACCGCGATCAGCGCGATGAGGCTCGCGACACCGAAGATCACGACGCCGAAAGGATCACGGCGAAGTTCGAGGATTCCGGCAAGACCCGAGACCACGACGATGATCACGGCGAGAAGGATGAGCAGTGCCGCCTTGTCGCCGGTGCCGAAGAGTGCGACCATGACCTCTTTGGCTCCGGGCGGGGCGAGATCGATGACCAGTGATCCGACAGCGAACAGCGGGCTGCCGGCGTTTCCGGTGAAGAGCGCCGCGATCTCGGCGACCCCGAGCACGATGACCGCCGCGACGATCCCGCTGAGCGCCGCGAGCAAGCGCAAGGTGCGGGCGGTCACGCCGGCACCGGGAGGAACACGTCGAAGCGGCATCCGCCCGGAACGTTCTGCACGACGACCCGTCCGCTGTGCGCGCTGACGATCCCCTGCACGATGGCGAGGCCGAGACCGGCGCCGCCCGAGCGGTTGGTCGCTTCGGCGGGGGTGCGCGAATTCTCCGCGCGCCAGCCTGCCTCGAACACGCGGCCGAGATCTTTCTCGGGGATACCACCCGCCGCATCCACGACGGAGATGACGGCCTGGCCGTCGGAGGTCTCCCGCGCGGTGACGGTGATCGGGCTGCCGACCGGGGAATGCTGGATCGAATTCATGACGAGGTTTCCGACCACCCTCGACAGTTCGCGGGGATCGGCGAGCACGACGAGTTCCCGCGCGCCGTCGCCGACGAGCTCGATCGAGCGCGACGATGCGAGCGGTCCGAGCTCAGCGACGATGTCGCTGATCAGATCGTAGAGCGAGACACGTTCCATGCGCAGGTCGAGCGAGCCGGAATGGATGCGCGACAGTTCGTTGAGGTCGTCGACCATGCCGCTCATCCGATCCACCTGAGTGCGGATCTTCGTGTAATACCTCTCGGGCTCGTCGACCATGCCGTCCTCAAGCGCTTCTGCCATGGCCCGGATGCCCGCGAGGGGCGTGCGCAGATCGTGCGAGATCCAGGCGACGAGATCGCGGCGGGATTTATCGGCGCGCTCCTCGCGTTCACGGGACTCGATCAGCCGGCCGTCTGTCGCACCCAGTTCGAGGGCAAGTTCCGCGAACTCGTTGCTGATGTGCTTCGTCGGCACAGTCGAGCGCTTGACGGTCCCGATTCGGCGGGTCGCGGCGATCAGGTCCCGACTGTTGCGCACGAGCGATCGACCGAGCAGTGCGGCGAGCCCGAGCGAGACGATACCGGCGATGATCGCGACCGAGAGGAAGACGGTGAGGTCTTCTGGCATGACGAACATCCGCGATGCGGCCAGCCACATCCCTCCGCCGATCGAGAGCACGGTCGCGAGGGCGATCACGCAGAGTTGCAGCACGACCGAGGTACGCGACATGAGCTTGAGCGCCACGGCGGCGAGCGCCCCGACGACGAGCGCGCAGGCCAGAGCCATCAGGGCGACGAGCCCGAATTCGGCGGCGGTCACGAGGTCACCGTGTCGATGGTCTGCGCGGCGACCGGTTCCGTATCGAAGCGATATCCGACGCCCCACACCGTGTTCAACAGTGTCGGATGTGCCGGGTCGGGTTCGATCTTCTCGCGCAGCCTCCGCACGTGCACCGTGACGGTCGACAGGTCGCCGAACTCCCAGCCCCAGACGGCGCGCAGCAACTCCTCGCGGCTGAAGACCTGTCGCGGATGCCGCAGCAGGAAGGCGAGCAGGTCGAATTCCCGCACGGTCAGGGTGAGTTCTGTGCCACCGAGGGAGACCCGGCGAGAGGAGATGTCGAGCCGGAACGATCCGACCTCGAGCACGGCCTCCGGGGCGAAGTCGGTGAGCGTCCTTCGCAGCACGGACTGCACCCGCAGCACGAGCTCGCGCGGCGAAAAGGGTTTCGCGAGATAGTCGTCGGCTCCGGCCTCGAGGCCGTCGATGCGGTCGTCCTGCTCGCGGAGTGCCGTCAGCATGATCACCGGCACCATGCGACCGGCGCGGATACGACGACACACCTCGAGGCCGTCGATACCCGGGAGCATCCGGTCGAGCACCACGAGATCGGGGCGGAGGTCGCGGGCGAGTTCAACTGCCTCGAGGCCGTCGCCGCAGGCGTCCACAATGAAACCGGCCGAGCGAAGGTAGCTGCAGACGACCTCGGAGACGGTGGCGTCGTCATCCACCACGAGCACGCGTCGACCGCTGAGGGGTTCGGCTCTCGCTGTGGACGGTGATGACACCCCCTCAGGATAGAACCGGCTGCTTCAGAACCGGCTGGCAACTACGCTCCTCGCCAAGAGGTCAGCGATTCGTAAGGGTTTCGCCGCCGGGGTAGGTGCGCTCTCTCCTACGCTCGGGGTGTGTCATCACCCACCGTCGACGTCGTGCTCCCCTGCCTCAATGAGGAGCTAGCGCTGCCCTGGGTGCTCTCCCGCCTGCCCGAGGGATACCGCGCCATCGTCGTCGACAACGGCTCGACCGACCGGTCGGCGGATGTCGCCCGCGAGCACGGCGCGCTCGTCGTCAGCGAGTCGCGGCGCGGCTTCGGTGCCGCAGCCCACGCCGGACTCCTCGCGGCCACCGCCCCGATCGTCGCCTTCTGCGACGCCGACGCGTCGATGGATCCAGCGGTGCTCCCGACCCTCGTTGCGCTGCTGGATGCCGGTACGGCCGACCTCGTGCTCGGACGCCGGCGCCCGACCACCCGGGGCGCGTGGCCATTCCACGCCCGGGTCGCGAACCTGTCTCTCGCATTCCTCATGCGTCGGGCCACCGGCATCCCGCTGCATGACCTCGGGCCGATGCGGGCGGCCCGCCGCGAACAACTCCTGGCGCTCGACCTCAGGGATCGCCGAAGTGGGTATCCCCTCGAGATGGTGCTGCGGGCGTCCTCCATCGGCCTGAAAGTGGCGGAGATCGACACCCCGTATTCTCCACGAATCGGGCGCTCGAAGGTGACCGGAACACTGAGGGGTACTGTCATCGCCGTGAAAGACATGTCGAGGCTGCTGAGAGAGAAACGCGAGTGACGACGGTCATCGTCATCGCCAAGGAAACCATCCCCGGGCGGGTTAAGACGCGTCTGAATCCACCCCTCAGCTACGAACAGGCAGCCGAACTGGCTGCCGCGAGCCTCGCCGACACCCTCGACATCGTCGCGGCCCTTCCAGCCTCGCGGCGCATTCTCGCCTTCGACGGCAACTTATTACCGCTCGGCTCCGAATCATTTGAAGTGATTCACCAAGTGAGCGGAGACCTGGACATGCGCCTCGGAGCAATATTCGACGAATGCACCGGTCCGACCGTGCTCGTCGGCATGGACACGCCGCAGTTGACGGCCGCTCACCTCGCCCCGATTTTCGACCGCTGGCCCGCCGACGTCGACGCCTGGCTCGGCATGGCTAACGACGGAGGATACTGGGCGATCGCGATGCGGGAGCCCGACGGATCCCTGATCCGCGGAGTGCAGATGTCTCTCGACGACACCGGAGCACGGCAACTCGCCAGCCTCGAGACCGCGGGTCTCCGGGTCGGCTTCCTCGACGAACTGGTCGACGTCGACACCATCGTGGATGCCCGGGCGGTCGCCGCGGTCGCTCCCGACGGGCGCTTCGGCCAGGCGCTCGCCTCATTCGAAGGGGTTTCGCTGTGAACTCGGTACTGGCCACCTTCGGTTCCGGAGGCGAGGAGCCGTACGCGCGCGCGCTTCGCCGCGACGACCAGATGCTCTATCTTCGTGACGCGCGGTCCGATTCCCTCTCGCCGTCCTACGCGATGGATGTCTCGCGCTGGAGCGACGACGCCGACGCGACCGATGTCAGCCTCCTGGCCTCTGCAACTGGCGCCGTTCTCGACATCGGATGCGGCCCGGGCCGCATGGTCAAGGCGGCGATGGGCCTCGGCCTCGCGGCCCTCGGCATCGACGTCTCACCGACCGCCGTCGAGATCGCCCGCGAGGCCGGACTCATGGTGCTGCATCGCTCCGTGTTCGAGCGCCTCCCTCGCGAGGGCGCCTGGGGCACGGCGCTGCTCGTAGACGGCAACATCGGGATCGGCGGAGACCCCACAACGATGATGAGGCGCTGCGCCGAGCTGATCGCCGACGACGGGTCGATCGTCGTCGAGGTGCACTCCGACCCGCAGCACGACCTCTCCTACGACGGAACGGTCGTCGACATGCACGGCTACCAGAGCGACGAGTTCCCCTGGGCAGAGATCGGGCGCGCGGCGCTCGAGCGGCGCACCTATCCCCTCGGCCTCGAACTCGAGACGTCGTGGGAGACCGACGGACGCTCGTTCTGCCGCTTCGTTAAGCCGACCGCGGCGTAGCTCCGCGGCATCTACCACTCCGTTTGACGACCACCACTCTGTTCACACGGGGCGGTTCTCACCAAACAGCGTGGTGGTCGGCGCCCTTTCTCGACGGCGGGCGAGGTCGACGGCGCCCTTTCTCCACGGCGGGCGAGGTCGGCGGCGGTTGCGCCGGGTCCAACGGCCGGCGTCAGGCGCGGCGGCGTCGCATCCGGTAGTACAGCGCGATGCCCACCGCAGCCAGAACCGCGATCGCTCCCCAGAGGATGAATAGCGCCGGCGCATAGTCGAGCGGAAGCACGGTCGGATTTCTCGTACCGATAGATTTCTTGTAGACCGCGGGCACGACGATGATCGCGAAGATCGAGGCGATGACGAGCGCACCCGCGACGATCGCAATGACCGCATTCGGCACGGTGCGCCCGGCCTTTCTCAGGCTGAACGAGACGCCGAAGGTGAGAGCGGCGATGATTCCGTCGTGAACGATGAGGGCGAGGATGAGCCACAATCCGAGTCCGAGGATCTTGTTCGGCTTGTTCGTCGCGAAGAGTACGACGATCCCGACGATCAGAACGAGCACGCCGACCGCGATGAGCACGATACGGGCGGTGCGGATGCGCGGGTCGTGTGCCCGCTCTGCCGCGGTCGCGAGGGTCGCCGACATCAGATCACCTCGAGCTTCGAGAGCCACTTGGTCTGCAGCACGCCGGGCCGGGCGGGGGCGATCATGCGAGCCGGGTACCCGTGGTCCATCGCCAGCTTCTGGCCGTTCAGCTCGAGAGCGACGAGCGTGAGGTCGTTCTGCACGAACTCATTGCCCATCTCGGTGACGCGGTAGCCGCCCGACTTCTCGAGGCTGGTCAGGCGGAGATCCTCGTCGCCATGCGCGCCGACCGTGTCCATCAGGTCGCGAAGGCGAACCCCACGCCAGGTCGCCAGCTGGCTCCAGCCCTCTACGCAGGCGATCGGCAGCTGCACCTCGTACTGCTTCATCGCGAGAAGGTCGGCCCGCGAGAAGGTCTTGACTGCCGAGCCGCGCGCGACCGTGAGTTGCCAGTCGGAGCCGGTGAGGGCGTCCGTCACCTGTGCCTCCTTCGCCGTCCGGTTGACCGGCAGTCCGCTCGGGCCGATTCCGTTCTTCCGAGGAGCGAAGACGTTCAGGCCGTCGAGGACACGGAACGATTGCCCCGCCGTCAGGGCGACGACGGCGGCGGTCGCGACCGAGAGCGTCGCGATGAATCCACGGCGACTCACCGCCGGATCGCCACGCGGGGGTGCCGCGTCGATCCACTCCATGACGCGACCGGTGATTCCGTCCGCGCGCCGGGCGAACGGGCCGGTCGGCTGGGGCGCGTCGGCGAGGTTCGCCGCGACGGTCTCCTTCGTCGGGGCCAGGTCTTCCTCATCCAGAATGAGATTGCCGTCGGCATCATAGGACTTCTTGTGCGTCCAGTAACGGCTGATCAGCGGCAGTTTCACTGCGATATGAATGGCCAGGGACCCGATGATCACGAAGGACAGCGCGAAGTGCACCTGTCGGAAGTTGAAAGGGAACGGGTACCACTGGAAGGTGTCGAAGAGGCCGGTGACGATCTGCACGATCGAGGACGAGACGAAGAGGGCGATGGAGGCGCGCTCGAGGAATCCGGCGAAATTCTTGATCGGCGGATAGCTGAACAACTCCGGGTAGATCACATACAGCTTGCCGAGGAGCAGTGGGAAGCAGGCGATCCCGGCCGTGATGTGGATGCCCTGGGTGACCTGGTACAGGGTCGACGGTGACGTGGGAAAGTGCATCCACGGAAGCGGATCTTGCAGGAAGTGGCTGTAGAGCCCGGTGAGCAAGCAGATGAGGAACGCGCTGCCGAGCAGACGACCGACGGCCACCGCCATTCGGGGATTCCTCGAGGGCGCCTGAAGGACGCGTCGCGCGTCGAGCAGGAGTCGTCTCATGCTTCTATTCGATCACCTGGATGACCCGGATGGGGAGAGCCAAATCTTACGGTTCCGGGAAGCGACGAGCCGCTCAGTCGCCGATGATCCTGGCGCCGTGCACCGGGCCGGTCGCCCGCACGACGGTGAGCCGCCCCGCACTGAGCGCGATCTGCAACTCGAGCGCGCCATCCAGGTCCGCCGCGAGGAACGCGATCGTCGGTCCGGATCCCGACACCATCCCGGCGAGAGCCCCGTTTTCCTCGCCGAGCTCGATCACCGCGCCGAGCTGCGGCTCGAGATGCAGCGCGGGCGCCTGCAGGTCGTTGTGCAGCACTTCGGCGAGCATGTGCGGATCGCCGGCACGGAGAGCCTGCAGAACGCTCGCGTCCACCTGCGGCTGCACGGTGGCGGGGAAGATGTCCTGCGAGTGGCGATCGCGATGCCGGTCGAGCTCGCTGTAGACGATCGGGGTGCTCATCCCGAAATCCGCGAGCGCGAGCACCCACTGGAACTGGCCCTTCGCGAGTGCCGGGCTGAGCTGATCGCCGCGACCCGTTCCGATCGCCGTTCCGCCGGTGAACGCGAACGGCACGTCGGAGCCGAGCTGAGTCGCGAGTTCGAGCAGCTCCTCGCGGGTGAGGTCGGTGCCCCAGAGCGCGTCACAGGCGAGAAGGGTCGCCGCGGCATCCGCCGATCCGCCACCCATGCCGCCCGCGATCGGTACGTTCTTCTCGATCTCGAGGTGCACCCCTTTTCGAAACCCGGCCCGATGGGCGAGCAGTGTCGCCGCCTTGATCGCGAGGTTCGAGCCGTCGGTGGGAAGGCCGGAGGTATCGATGGATCCGGTGAAGCGGACGGAGAAATCATCCGCCGCCGAAGCGTGGACATTCTCACTGAGGGACACCGCCTGATACGCCGTCGCGACGTCGTGATAGCCGTCTGCGAGGAGCGCGCCGACTTTCAGGAAGACGTTTATTTTGCCCGGTGCCCTCGCGTGCACCACCCGCGAAGCGGCCGACGTGGTCATGAGTCCAACCTAGCCGAACGCCCTCGTTCGACCGGACGGCTATGCTCCCCGCACGACCCGCAGAAAGTCGAGCACCGTGAGTTCCTCGCCGCGCGCGGTCGGCGGGATTCCGGCGACCTCGAGGCGAGCGGATGCCGCTCCGCTGTCCCCGAGGACGACCGACAGCGACTGCCTCAACATCTTGCGCCGCTGCTGGAACGCGGCGTCGATGAGCGCGAACGTCGCCACCCGCTCGGCCTCCGTTCCCGGCTGGTCGGCGCGCACGAACCGCACGAGGATCGAGTCGACATTCGGCACCGGCCAGAACACCTGGCGACTCACCTGCCCGGCGGTCGACCATTTTCCATACCAGGCCGCCTTCAGGCTCGGGCTTCCATAGATCTTCGAGCCCGGTTCGGCTGCGATGCGCTGTCCAACCTCTGCCTGCACCATCACGAGCGCGGCATCCAGAGTCGGGAACTGTTCAAGGAAGTGCAGCAGCACCGGCACCGAGATGTTGTACGGCAGGTTCGCGACGAGTGTCGTCGGGTCGCCGGGCAGCTCGGTGACGGTCATTGCGTCGGCGAGGATGATCGTGAGGTTTGCCCCTGGCTGCAGAAGTTCGACGGTGAGCGGGAGCTGCGCGGCGAGACGGTTATCGATCTCGACCGCGACGACGGATGCCCCGACCTCGAGCAGCCCGAGCGTCAGGGACCCGAGCCCCGGCCCGACCTCGACGATCCGCTCCCCCGCCGTCACACCGCTCGCTTTGACGATACGTCTCACCGTGTTCGCGTCGATGACGAAGTTCTGGCCGAGCTTCTTGGTCGGCTGCAGATCGAGCAACGTCGCGAGGTCACGGATCTCGGCAGGCCCGAGCAGCGCGCTCATCGGATGCCGGGCGCTGTCACGCGAGGTCCGACGGATCGACCTCGTCGGTGCTCAGGGCATCCGAAACCACGGGCTCGGCGCTCCAGCTTCCGTAGACGAGCTCGGTGTTCGAGGTGATCTGCGCCGCGAGCAGCGACAGATCCGTCTCGAGATAGTCGGCCATGAAACGCAGTGTGTGCGGGATCAGGTACGGGGCATTCGGCCGCCCGCGCACCGGCATCGGCGTGAGGTAGGGCGCATCCGTCTCGATGAGGATCCGATCGCGCGGAATCGCCGCCAGCGCGCGACGCAGATTGTCGGCGTTCTTGAACGTCACCGTGCCGGCGAAGGACAGGTACCAGCCGTTGTCGGCGCAGAGCCGAGCGAGGTCGGCATCGCCCGAGAAACAGTGGAAGACGGTGTTCTCCGGAGCCCCGTTGATGCGCAGCGTCGAGATGACTTCGGCGTGCGCATCCCGGTCGTGGATCTGCAGCGCGATTCCGTGCTTCTTCGCGATCGCGATGTGCGCTTCGAACGAACGGAACTGTGCCGACCGCCCGGCCTCCTCCGTTCGAAAGAAGTCGAGCCCCGTCTCGCCGACCGCGCGCACCCGCGGTCGACCGGCGAACTCGTCGATCTCGGCGAGCGCAGCATCCAGTTCCCCGGTGGCCTCGAGGCGGGGCGCCTCATTCGGATGGATGGCGACCGCTGCCAGGATGCGCGGCTCGCGCGCCGCGACCTCCGCCGACCAGCGCGACGTCTCGACGTCCACGCCGACCTGCACCACCCCGCGCACGCCGACGGTGGATGCGCGGTCGAGCTGCTCCCGGTAGTCGAGCGGTTCGAGCCCCGCCCACGACCCGACCGAGCCGTCGAGGTGATCGAGGTGCGTGTGGTTGTCGTAGATGCCGACGACCAAGGGCACCGGCAGCGGCGGATACTCGGGCTGCGCGTCACTCATACGACGGCTGGCTCGGGTTGTTCGATGCGCGGGAACAGCGACGATGCGAGCGGCGTCACCGTTCCGCTTCCGGTCCACTGCCAGGCCGCGCGCACATCCTGCTGCTGCACGGTGCCGTCGCCGCCGATCGACGACCAAAGCTTCTCGGCGGCATCCGGGATGAACGGCGAGAGCAGAACGGCGAGCGTGCCGAGACCGTGCACGATCGTCGCCAGAACCGTGTCGAGACGCTCGGCCTTCGCCGGGTCCTTCGAGAGCGCCCACGGCTCCTGGATGGTGATGTACCCGTTCAGTTCCTCGACGAGGGTCCAGATGGAAGCGAGGGCCTCGTGGATCGCGAACCGCTCGATGGCGGCGTCGGCGTCATTCGTTGCCCGCCGCTCCGTCGCCCGGATGGCTTCGTCGGCAGAGTTCAGCGCACCCGCGGTCGGCACGGCGCCATCGCGGTAGCGTGCGACCATCGCGATCACACGGGAGGCGAGGTTGCCGAAGCCGTTGGCGAGCTCGGCCTGGTAGCGCGCGGCGAGGTCTTCCCAGCTGAACGAACCGTCGCTTCCGAAACCGATCGCGCGCATGAAGTAGTAGCGGAACGCATCCACTCCGAACGTGTCGGTGATCTGCTCGGGCGCGATGCCGGTGAGCTTGGATTTCGACATCTTCTCGCCGCCGACCAGCAGCCAGCCGTGTCCGAAGACGCGCCCCGGAACCTTCTCGCCGGCGGCCATCAGCATCGCCGGCCAGATGACGGCGTGGAAGCGTGCGATGTCTTTACCGACCAGTTGGATGGCCGGCCAGCGTCGATCGAAATTCTCCCGGTCGACGCCGTACCCGACGGCGGTCGCGTAGTTGAGCAGCGCGTCGAACCAGACGTACAGCACGTGGCTCGAATCCCACGGGATCGTGATTCCCCAGTCGAAACTCGAGCGCGAGATCGACAGGTCGTCGAGCCCGGACTTCACGAACTGGATGATCTCGTTGCGAACACTCTCCGGCTGGATGAAGTCGGGCTGCGACTCGTACAGGTCGAGCAGCGGCCGCTGGAAGTCGCTCATCCGGAAGAAGTAGTTCTTCTCCTTGAGGATCTCGACCGGCCGCCCGTGGATCTTGCAGACGAGCTGGCCGGCATAGTCTTCCCCAGCGCCGGCGCCATCCGGAGTCTCCATCAGGTCGTCGAGCTGCTTGTACTCCTCGCAGCCGACGCAGTAGTAGCCCTCGTACTCGCCTGAGTAGATGAAGCCGTCGTCATAGAGCTTTTGCAGGAAGATCAAAACGGCGCTCTCGTGCCGCTCGTCGGTGGTGCGGATGAAGTCGTCATTCGAGATGTTGAGCGTCTT
>JAYVNU010000167.1:0-4587 GCA_043758345.1 Lacisediminihabitans sp. | reverse complement strand
GCTGATCAATCGCGCTCGGGCGGCGTGCTCGACGAGGTTCGGAACGTAGGTGCGGATCGGATTTTCGGCGAGAACGTCGTATTCCTCGGAGACAGTATCGGTGACGTGGCTTCTGGTCACACTCGGAAATCGACGCATCAGCCGCTTGACGAGCTGATCGACCGTGGTTTCTCGAACCGATACAGGCATGCTCCGACTATGCGCCGGGCAGAATCAGGTGTTCGGGTACTAGGTCCCGCTCGATCCTTCCCCATGAGGGAGACCAGGAGCTATCGAGGTAATGCGACGCCGTCCCCGAGTACGCGGACTGTCACCCGTTGCCCCTGCGTCGGAGCGTTCGCTGCGGGATGACGGACCGTCAGGATGCCGGTGTCGCCCGCGATGTGAATGACGAGCGATACCTCCGCCCCGAGAAATTCGACCGACCCGACGACGGCCACCGGCCCGACAGCTGCGTCGGCCGTACCCGCGGCGATGACCGAGAGCTGTTCCGGCCGAAATAGTATGCGCATCGACGATCCGACGGAAGCGCCGGATGCCGCGGTGATCGGCACGCGCCCGAGGAGCGTCTCGGCGACGCCTGGCCCGGTGATCGCGCCATCCACCACGACGCACTCGCCGAGGAGCTCGGCCGTGCCGAGATCGGCGGGATGTCGATACAACTCCTCGGGGGTTCCGGTCTGCACGAGCACCCCGTCATGCAGCACGACGAGTTGATCGGCGAAGGCAAGTGCTTCCGACCGATCGTGGGTCACCAGGATGGTCGTGATCCCGGCCGAGGAGAGCGTGTCTGAGACGACCTGGCGCGTCGAGGTGCGCAGAGAGGTGTCCAATGCCGAGAACGGTTCATCGAGCAGCATCACTCTCGGTCGTCGTGCGAGTGCCCGTGCAAGCGCGACTCGCTGCTGTTGGCCGCCGGAGAGCTCGTTCGGCCGTCGTGCCGCGAACCGCCGATCGAGCGCGACCATCTCGAGAAGCGAGTCGACCGTAGCCTGCCTGGCAGCGGAGCCGGAACCACGCATGCCGAAGGCGACGTTCTCGGCCACGGTGAGGTGGGGAAAGAGCGAGCCGTCCTGTGAGACGAGGCCGACATTCCTGCGATGGGCCGGAACGAAGTCTTTCGGCGAGGCGACAACCTCTCCGCCGAGGCAGATCACGCCGGAATCCGGCCGCTCGAACCCGCTGATCAGTCGCAGGAGCGTCGACTTTCCGGAGCCCGAACCGCCGATCACCGCGGTTCGGGAGCCGTCGGGCACCACCAGTCGCACCGAATCCAGTGCCTTCGTCTCTCCGAATGACTTATCGACCCCGTCGAATTGCACCTCGCTCATGCGGCGCTCACCAGCTTCGACCGAGAGAAGAGCAGAAAGGTGACGGGAAGCGACAGCACGATGAGCAGCGTCGCGTAGGGCGCGGCTCCCGCATAGTCGATGTCATTGACGTTCGACCAGAACTGGGTGGCGAGCGTTCGGGTTCCATTCGGTGCGAGCAGAAGGGTCGCCGTCAGCTCATTCGCCACCCCGAGGAAGACGAGAGCCGCGGCCGCGACAGCAGCCGGCATGACGAACCGCAGCGTCACGCTCGCGAACGTCAGGCTGGGGCGAAGGCCGAGCGACCGAGCGGCCTCTTCGATTCCGGGCGGCACCTGGGCGAGTCCGGCCCGCAACGTGACGATCGCCCGCGGTAGGAACATCAGGCAGTAGGCGACGACCACGACGAGCGCACTCTGATAGATGCCGGGCACGAGACGGATGCTCACGGTAACCAGCGCAAGCGCCGTCACGATGCCGGGAAGCGAGCTTGTCACGTAGTTCACCGATTCGAGGCCCTTCGCGAGCGTCGAAGGGTAGCGAACCGCGAGAATCGAGATCGGGAAGGCCACCGCGGCCGCGATCACTGAGCCGACGAGGCCGTAGCTGAGCGTCTGCACGAGAGCCGCCGGTAGGAGGGGATTCGCCCAGGCGGCGGCCCCGCCATCCACTATCCAACGGGTGACGCTGGCGAAGGGCACGACGACCGACAGCAGCACGATCGCCCCGAGGAATGCGAACGCCGCGACCCGCGAGACCCCGAGTCGATGGCGAGGCACGGGCCGCGCCGAACCGGATCCGACCCTCGCGTATCGGGATCGTCCGCGACCGCCGGCCTCCCCGACCAGCAGCAGGAGACAGAGGGTCACGAGCACGCTCGCGAGAGCTGTCGCCGCCGGACCATTGAACGTCGAACGGAACTGTTCGACAATCGCGGTGGTGAAGGTGTCGAACCTGATGAGCGCGAAGGCCCCGTATTCCGACAGCAGGTGGAGAGCGATGATCAGGCTGCCGCCGAGCAGACTGAGCCGAAGTTGAGGGAGAACGACACGCAGGAACACACGGGCGGGTGATAGCCCGAGCGATGCCGCCGCCTCCTCGATGCCGGGATCGAGTCGCCTCAGCGCGGCGACGCAGGGCAGATAGACGAGCGGAAAATAGGAGAGCCCCGCGACGAGTACGCCCGACCACAACCCGTTGAGCGAAGGGACGAGGCTGACCCAGCCGTAACTGTTCACGAACGCCGGGATCGCAAGGGGTGCCACCAGCAGAACGGCGAATGCGCGCCTTCCGAGAAGCGTCGTGCGTTCGATGAGCCACGCGGCGGCCAGCCCGACCAGCGCGCAGAGCGGCACCGTGACGACGACGAGCAGCACCGTGTTGACGAGCAGTTCACCGACGCGCGGGCGGAACACCAGAGCCGAGAAGGTCGGCCAACCGGTCATCAGACTGGTCACGATCACGTAGCCGAGGGGGATGAGGCCAAGCAGCGAAACCCCCGCGGCCATCGAAAGGATGGCTGCGGGGGTACGAGGTCGACCTGCGAGCCTGCTCACCGGATTAGAGGAGCCCTGCCTGTGTCATGAGGTCGGTGACATCCTTGCTGTTGAGGCTTGCCGGGTCGATCGGCGGAGCATCGAGGCTCGCCAGTGACGGGAGCGCTGGGTTCGCCGCGACCCCCGTGGCAATAGGATATTCGAACGAGGTGCCCGTGCGGAGGATGTCCTGGCCGGCCTTGCCGGTGATGAAGGCGAGGAAGGCCTGGGCCGCGACCGGATTCTTACTTGTCTTCAGCACACCGCCGCCCGAAACGCTGACGAACGCCCCCGGGTCCTGATTCTTGAAGTAGTAGAGCTTCGTGTTCTTGCTGTTCTCGCCGGTGCCCGCCTGGTCACCGAACCAGTAGTAGTGGTAAATGACGCCCGCCGGGATCTCGCCAGCGTTGACAGCCTTCATCACCGCGCTGTTGCCCTTGTAGGCAACCGAATTGGTCTTCATAGACCTGAGCCACGACAGCGTCCCCCTGGTGCCCTTGACCTTGAGCACCGCGCTCACGATCGCCTGGAAGTCGGCGCCGGAGGGTGATGCGGCCCAGCGACCCTTCCAGCTCGCATCGGCGAGATCGAGGAGCGACTTCGGCAGCTGTGCGGCCGAGAGCATCGACGGGTTGTAGACGAGAACGGTCGAGCGCGCCGCAATCCCCGCCCATCGCGCGGACGACGGGCGATAAGCGCTCGGCACCTGGCTGAGAGTCGCACCGTCGACTTTCGAGAAGAGGCCAGCCCTGTCGACGAGCGACATGGCGGGGGAATTCTCGGTGAGGAAGACGTCGGCGGGCGAAGCGGATCCCTCTTGCACGATCTGATTGCTGAACTCCGAATCATCACCGTTGCGAAGGGTGACCGTGACGCCGGTCTTTTTGGTGAAGGCGGCGGCCCAGGCCTGCGTCAGCGCTTCGTGCTGCGCGTTGTAGACGGTGATCGATCCGCTCGGTGCGTTACTCTTCGGGGGCGCCGTCGACGCTGGCGTCCCGGAATTGCAGGCCGCGAGAGCAGTGAGAGTCGTCGCGGCCAGGGCAAGAACGATCAGCAATTTTCGATAGTGCGGCATGTCATCCTCAAGATTTTAGGTAAGGCTTACCTTATCTGGCATTCTCGGTGGATGTGTAACTCCCGCTCGGCGCCGCATCCGACCACACCTGCAGTTGTTCGAGCATCACGTGCATCCCGGCCATAACTCATGCTGTTTGGATTCCCGAGGGCCGCCATTCCCGACGTGGCGACGATTTCGGAAGGCCGCATCGGCAAACAGCATGAGTTATGGCCGAGGAGACCTCCACCACGCACGAGCAGAACGACGGAAGTGTGTCGAGGTTCAGGCCGATCGCACTGCAGACGACGGCCACGACGAAAGCCACGGCCGCGGGGCCAACGCCGGCCGCGTGACCGGCGCGCCAGGCGGCCGCGCTGCGCATCAGGGCCGGAAGTCGCACCCGAAGAACCGACTGAGCGGTAGGCTGCCGCGCGCTGCCGCAACACAGGTGGCTAGGAGCACGAGCAGCAGTGTCCTGAACGCCCAGCCGAGAATCGTCGGTCGAATCGTGGGCTCCGTAATCGTCGTCTCCCGGAACAGCTTTGTCGTGGCAGACCGGCAATGCCGTGAGCTCGTGATTCTTGATCTGAATGGTCATCGGGCCTCTAGCGAACTTTAGTTCGGTCGCGCGCGAGAGTCGTGACCAGAGTCCCGGGCGGCCGAAAGTCTCGAACGTAAGCGCGGG
>JAYVNU010000166.1:0-4590 GCA_043758345.1 Lacisediminihabitans sp. | reverse complement strand
TTCGGCGGATGCCGTCGGCGGCCTTCGAATAGAACGGCTCGTCGACGCAGGCATCCGCGAGCGCGTGTCGCACCGCCTTGCGCTTGCGATGGTCGATGGCGAGCACCGGGCGCTGGTCGTTGCCGCGTACGAGCAGAAATTCGATGCCGGCCGCGTCGAGCACCCCGCGGATGAAGAGCAGATCTTCGATCATCGCGTCGAGCGGGGTCAGTCTGGTGTTGACGAGCGCGAGTCGTCCATCGCTGAGGACGACATCGTCGCGGAGCAGCATTCGGGAGGGTTCTACGACGACCGCGGGCGGCTGGATTTCGCTCAAAATATTGACCCAATCTCTCAAGCCGTACTCACCGCGATCGTGTCACTGGAGCCTTAAGCCGTGCTCATTTTAGCGCGGACGCGTTTCGGGTCCGTTTCGTTCACCAACAGGGCACCGCCTCCTTCAGGCTCCGTGACTACCCAAGTACGCGAATCCGTCCTTCCAGGCCCCCGGGCAGGGCGGATTGACGCACCTCAGCTGGCGGATGTGCCGGGCGCGGGCGTTGGGACAGTTTCGGACGGCAGGGTCGAGCGAGACGTGACCGAGCGCGCGATGCGACGGAGGTCCCCCTTCGCCGGCCCCTCGAGCAGCTCCCCGGATGCCGCGAACCTCGATCCGTGAAGCGGGCAGTCCCACGACCGTTCCGCGTCATTCCAGGTCAGCACTCCGGCGAGGTGGGGGCACACCGCCGAGACGGTGCAGGTGTCGCCCGCCACGGTCGATACCCCGACGGGCAGGATGCCGTGGTGCGAGACGACGCCGCGGCCGTCTGCGGGCGGCTGGGCCGGAGTGCTGCGCGACCACGCCGCGAGATACCCGCGAACGGCCGCGACACCCACGGCGGCATTCGCCCCAATGAACGTGCCGGCGTCGGCGGGCGTCGTGACCCGACGGTGGAGCTTCTGCGACCAGGGCAGATTTCCGCCGAGGATGTCGGAGGCGAGCGTCAGCGAACAGGCGACCGCGTTGGTCATGCCCCACTTGTCATAGCCGGATGCGAAGTAGACCTTCTTGCGAGCCCGCGGCATCCAGCCGACGAAGGGAATGCCGCTGGCGGTTCGGTAGTCCTGCGCCGACCAGGTCGCGGTGCGCTCCGCACCGGGGAAGTAACGCTCCGTCCAGGCCGCGAGGTCGTCGATGAGCGCCAGCGGCGATTCAGCACGGCCGACGGGATGCCCGTTTCCCCCGACGAGCAGTCGCTCGTCGCCGTCGATCGGCGCCGTCCGCACCGAGCGGGAGGGTTCGTCCACCGAGAGGAACATACCGTCCGGCGTGGGCCCGGGCACCCGGAAGGCGAGCGCGTAGGAACGTAGCGCCTGCTGCTTGGCGAAGTAGAGCCCGCGATCGAGGAACGGCGTTCCCGTCGCCAGGATGACCCTGTCGCCGAACACGACACCACGGTCGCCGCTCACCCGGGATGGACTCGACGGTTTCGACAGCGGCGAGGGTCGAACGCTCCGCACCCTCGTGCCCTCGATCAGCTGGCCGCCGTGGGAGCGGAAGTCTCGGGCGAGGGCGTCGAGAACGTCGAGCGGGTCGAACTGGGCCTGGTCGGAGAGTTTCACGGCGCCGAATGTCGGGAACGACACATCGAGCGCAGAGTCGCGGGTGACATCCAGTCCGAGCGAGCGACCGGCGCGGAACTCCTCCTCGACGCGATCGACCCCGCCCGGCGTCGAGGCGTAGCTGTAGGCGTCGCGACGTTGCACGGCCACGCCGTGCTGCCGGCAGTACCGAAGTAGCCATTCCATGCCCTCGCGATTGCCGTCGACGTAGGCCTGCGCCGTCTTCAGGGTGGTGTGGCGGAGGATGCCCGACAGATGTTTTCCCTGGAGGAGACTCACCTTTCCCGTCGTATTGCCCGTCGCCGCTGCGCCGATGTGACGCGCCTCGAGGATCGCCACCCGCATCCCGGCACGCACGAACAAGAGCCCGGTGACGAGCCCGGTCAGCCCGGCACCGACGATGACGACGTCGTAGAGGGCATCCGGGACGAAGTCGTCGGTCGGGGTTGTTCGAGAACGCTCCAGCCAGAGGGAAGTCATGACGGGAACGCTACTCCGCCAGAGGGGCCGGGTGGAGGTCAGCGGCGGCTGGACCTCAGCGCCGGTTCGATCCGGTGCGGGCCGGGCGCCGGTTGCGATCCTCTGGGTTTCGGATCTTCACGAGGATGCCCGCGGCGATGAAGACGATGACCGCGATGAACTGCGCGCCGACCCAGACCTGGCCGTGGAAGGCGAACGGGACGATCGGATTCCAGACGATCGCGATCGCGGCGAGCGGCGGGATCCACCACCACTGCTTCGCCTGGAAGGAGAAGACCGCGACGATGAGCGCGAGGATCGCCACAGCGAAGCGGATGATGAGGAACCCGCCGGAATTGTCGAGCAGCGCAAGCCCGGCGAGGAGCACGATCGCCCCGAGCAGCCCGGGTGCCAATGCCGTTCGGCGGAACTCGGGTGTCGGGTAGGAGGTCATACCTTATTGTCGGTCATGCACGCAGCGGTCATGCGTGTCGGACAATGGGTGGATGGTGACCCCGCTCGACCGACTACGCGAACTTGTGCGGCTCCCGACGATCTCCCGGCTCGATCCGGCGGAGACGGACTGGGTGCCGTTCCGCGCGTTCATCGATCGGCTTCCGGCACTGTATCCGGGCATCCACTCCGCGCTGGAACGGGAGATCGTCGCCGGCCACTCGATGCTCTACCGCTGGAAGGGGCGGACGGATGGCGCGCCCTCCGTTCTCCTGGCGCACTACGACGTCGTCTCGGCGACCGACGAGGGCTGGACCCATCCGCCGTTCGCCGCCGAGCTCGTCGGAGAGGGAGCAGAGCAACTGGTCTGGGGCCGCGGAACACTCGACGACAAGGGAGCACTCGTCGGCGTACTCGAGGGCGTCGAGGCCGCGATCTCGGCCGGCCACCGACCGGAGTGCGACATCTACCTCAGCTTCGGGCACGACGAGGAAACCGCCGGAAGCGGTGCGCGCGCGATCGTCGACCTGCTCGAGGTACGCGGCATCCGTCCCGGGCTGGTACTGGATGAGGGTGGCGCGGTCGTCGAGGACATCTTCCCGGGCGTCGACGGGCCGATCGCCGTCGTCGGTGTCAGCGAGAAAGGCATCCTCACGCTGACGCTCACGGTCGAGCAGGGCGGCGGACACGCGTCGACTCCCCCCGTGCTGTCGGCGACCGCCCGACTCGCGCGAGCGATCGTGCGCCTCAATGCGAAACCATTTCCGTCGCGCTTCTCGCCGACCGATCTCGAGATGATCCGTACGCTCGGTGCGCATGCCAGAAATCCTCTCCGCTGGATTTTCATCAATCTCTGGCTGACCAAACCGCTGCTTCTCTCGCTGTTCGGCCGGCTCGGAGACGAGACGCGGGCGATCATCCGCACGACGCAGGCCGTCACGATGCTGCGCGGCAGCCACGCCGCGAATGCCCTCGCCGAGCTCGCCGTCGCGACGGTGAACATCCGAGTCGCCGTCGGGTCATCGGTTGCGGAAGCCGTCGAACACGTGCGATCGGCCATCCAGGATTCGCTCGTGCGGCTCGACATCACGCAGCCGAACGAGCCGTCGCCGGTGTCACCGACGAGTGGTCGCGCCTGGGATCTCGTCACCGCGACGATCGTGGAGTCCTACCCCGGTGCCATCGTCACGCCCTACGTAATGCTCGCGGCGAGCGATTCACGCCACTTCGCGCGAATCAGCGACCACGTCTACCGCTTCACGCCGTTCGAGATGTCGACCGACGAACGGGCAACCCTGCACGCGATGAACGAGCGGATACACGTCTCGACCTTCCTCGCTGGCGTGGACTTCTACACGCGGCTGGTTCGGAAGCTGTAGTGCTGATCAGGGCACAGAAGGCCTAGAATTCCGGCCTGGCGTACTCGTCGACGCGGATGATCTGGATCGGCCTGCTCATCGGCGGTTCCTCACGGAGCCGCTCGAGCCCTGGCCGCAATTCCGTCAGCCAGGCCCCGTAGCCCTCGGCGTTCAGGTGCAGCCGGTCAGCGGAGAATGTCGGATTCAGTTCGCCGTCGTCAAGAGCGAGAACCGGCCAGAGGTCGAGGTACTGGGCGTGCACCGTCGCCGAGAACTGGCGGAGATGGATGTTCGCCTCCTGGATGCGGTCGGCAAACTCCCGACCACGCGGCATAATCGACTGCACGAGCATCCGCGACCCCGGAAGCTGTCGTCTCAGTTCGACCAGGATCGACTGCACGTTGCGCACCAGGTGCTCGACCGTCTGGCGAGTGCCGAGATCGTTGGTGCCGATCAGCAGGATGATCTCGTCCGGATCGGCCGCCACCACAGAGTCCAGCCGTGCGACGATGTCATCGGTGGTACTGCCGCCGATGCCGAAATTGAGCGTCTTGACGTCGGGAAACCAGGCCTCCCAATCGCCCCCGGCGGTCAGGCTGTCGCCGAGAAAAAGTACCGTGTTGTCTGTCATCTGATGACCTCCCGAGGTCTGGCGTGCGAAGCGCTTCTCTTCCATGATCGCCTGGCTGGCGGCGAAACGCCAACTGTTGTTCAGGCC
>JAYVNU010000165.1:0-4592 GCA_043758345.1 Lacisediminihabitans sp. | reverse complement strand
CCCGTGCCCTCGATCAGCATGGTGAGGGTCAGCGGCGCGGCATCGATCGACAGTGGCTGGTCGAGTCGAAATCGCATCCAGACCTGCTTCCATCCGCTCGACAGACTCACCGCGGCGAGGCGGGGCGGCGTGTACGGAAAGGACTGCAATGACATGGCCCGCACCGTAGGCGCGTCCGCGCCCGAACTCTAGTGCGGGGCGGATGCGACCGCCGTCACTCGGCTTCCGCACGCGTAGAGAGTCGGTGCTGCCTACTGCGCAGCCTGGCGAGCCGCCGACTCATCGCGGGGTACGTCGCGACGACCTCCGGCTCCTCGATCAGCTGGAAGAGCCTGAGATAGTAGATGCCGATGGGCGCGCCGAAGAGCTCGAGCACGGTGCTCTTTTTTCCACTGTCGAGTTTCGGGTGGGAGTCCTCGAATTCGAGCAGCCGATAGTCGTCGTCGGTCACTCCGCCCAGTCTGAACGAGACAAGTTCTGCGGCGCTCGCCCATTTTCGGGGGCGGACCGACCGGTCACCCGGCGCCCCGCCGATGCCTCGGCTCAAAGAGCATAGAGCGTGGTCGCGTCGGTCGCGAATGAGAACCACACCGGATCATCGTTCGCGAGGTCGAGATCGGCCACCGTCGCGGGCGAGACGTCGGCCGACAGCTCGTCCGACCGCACGCGCACGACATCACCGCGCGGTTCGAGGTCGGTGATGACGCCTTCGATGATATTGAGGGACGGATGCCTCGGACGCTCGCGCGAGACCGTCACCACCGACGGACGCAGGGCGACGGCCGCCGCGGTTCCGGAGGGGAGGTCGGTCTCCGCCACCCGGATGTCGTCGCCGGCACTCGTGCGGAGGCCGTCGACTGTCTTCACACCGGTCAGCAGCACGAGGCCGGCGAGCCCGGCGGCGAATCGGGTTCGGGGGCGTTCGAAGACCTGTCGCGTCGGCCCCGTCTCGACGATGCGACCGTGCTCGAGCACGACGACCCGGTCGGCGAGGACCAGGGCGTCGAGCATGTCGTGGGTCACGATGATGGCCGAGCGATCGGCGAGCACCCGCTTCAGGGTCTTGCGGAGCGCTGGGGCGACCGCGACATCCAGCGCGGCGATCGGCTCGTCGAGCAGCAGCAGCCCCGGCTCTGACGCGAGAGCTCGGGCTACGGCCACCCGCTGCGCCTGGCCCCCGGAGAGTTCGGCGGGATGTCGCGACGCGAACTCGGAGGCGTCGACAGCGGAGAGCCATCGCTCGGCGGCTGAGCGCGCATCCCGTCGGGGTGATCCCGAACTTCTCGGACCGAAGGAGACGTTCTCGAGCACGCTGAGATGCGGGAACAGCAGCGGATCCTGGGCGAGCAGCGAGACACCGCGTTCATGTGGTTGCCGGAAGACCCGACGGGTGCGGACAGAATTCTCAGAAGGCCCCGGGAGGTCGAACAGCACCGAACCGTCGAGCTCCGCGCGCCCCGAGTCCGGTCGGAGCAGCCCGGCGATGATCGCGAGCAGCGTTGACTTTCCGGCGCCGTTCGGTCCGAGTACCGCGACCGTCTCGCCAGTGCCGAACTCGAGGGCGACCTGGAAGTCGCGCGAGGCGAGCGCGGCGTCGATGGCGAACGTCACGACTCGACCCGTGCACGAGCGGTCGGCACGGCGCTCGCCCGGTAGGCGAGGCCGACGACGAAGATCGCGACGGCGACGAGAACGAGCGAGAGCGCGACGGCCGCATCCGGATTCGTCTCCAGCCGGAGGTAGATCTCGAGCGGAAGCGTCCTGGTGACGCCCTGCAGGCTGCCCGCGAAGGTGAGCGTCGCACCGAATTCGCCGAGCGCGCGTGCGAAGGAGAGGATCGCGCCCGAGATGAGCGCCGGTAGCACGAGTGGGATGGTCACCCGGAAGAGAACCGTCGTCGGCCGTGCACCGAGCGTCGCCGCGACCGCCTCGTAGCGGGTTCCCGCCGTCCGAAGTGCACCCTCGAGGCTCAGGATCAGGAAGGGGATGGCCACGAAGGTCTGGGCGAGCACGACCGCGGCCGTCGAGAAGGCGATCGGGATGCCGAGCACCTCGAAGGTCTGGCCGAGCAACCCGCGACGACCGAAGGTATAGAGCAGCGCTATTCCACCGACCACCGGCGGGAGCACGAGCGGGAGCAGCACGAGAGAACGCACGAAACGCTGGCCGGCAAAGGTGGCGCGGGCGAGCACGATGGCAATCGGAACGCCGAAGACGATACAGAGAAAAGTGGAGGCGACGGCCGTACGCAGGCTGAGGAGAAGCGCGGCGACCGACGCTTCCGAACTGATCAGCGGAATGAACTGCGGCCAGTCGACCCGACTGACCACCGCGACGAGGGGCAGCAGGATAAAGACCGCACCCAGGATCGCGACAACCGCGACCCAGCGGGGAACTCCCGCGAGGGTCGCCGTGCGCTTCATGAACGAGAGCTTCTCACAGCGCGGCGATCAGGGCTTACCGAACCCAGCGGCAGCGAGCACCTTCTGCCCGGCGCTGCTCCTGACGAAGGCGACGAATGCCGCGGCGGTTCTCGGATTAGCCGAGGCCTTGAGAGCCGCGATCGGGTAGGTGTTGACGGCCTTCGACGATTCGGGGAAGGTGATGCCGACAACCTTTCCGGCCGCCCCCTTCACGTCGGTGACGTAGACGAGTCCGGCATCCGCCTCACCGGTCTCGACCTTACTGAGCACCCCGGTGACCGCGGTCTCCTCGCTCACCGGGGTGAGCTTCACGCCGGTCGCGGTCTCGATAGCGAGAGTCGCCGCTCCACAGGGCACGGCCGGCGCGCAGACCACGGTCTTCACGCCGGGCTTCGCGAGGTCGGCGAAGGTCTTGATGCGCGCGGGATTACCGGTCGGAACCGCGATCTCGAGCACGTTCGTCGCGAAGTTCACCGGGGTGTCCGTCACGAGGTTCGCGGTCATGAGCTTCGTCATGTTCGCCGTGTCGGCGGAGGCGAAGACGTCGGCCGGTGCGCCGCCCTGGATCTGGGTGACGAGCACCGACGATCCGTTGAACGTGGTCTGAACCGTGACGCCGGGGTTGGCAGCCTCGAATTCGGTGGCGAGCTCGGTGAAGGTCGCGGTGAGGGATGCCGCGCCGTAGACCGTGATCGAACCGGTGAGTTTCGGCGCAGTGGTGGCTTTCGGCGCCGTAGTCGTGATGGGCGCCGCCGACGAGCAGGCCGCGAGGCCGGCCACGAGGGCCGCGCCGGCGACAATGAGGGCGATTCTCCGTATCTGCGTCATGAGGACAATGCTAAGTCCGAAGAAACGGCGAAAAGACCAAAGAAAACGTCAACCGACCGGCGGTGTCTCCACGATGACGGTCGTCGCCTTGACGACGGCGATGGCGACCGAGCCGAGCTCGAGCCCAAGTTCGCGCACCGCCTCGCTGCTCATTAGCGACACCACCCGGTGCGGGCCGCACTGCAGCTCAACCTTGGCCATGACGGTATCCATGAGGATGTCGGTGACGACCCCGACGAATCGGTTGCGCGCCGAGCGGCCGATATCGGACGGATCGGCCGGCAGCACGGCGTTCTTCCGGGCGAGATGCGCGAGCTCGAGGCCGTCGACGACGATCTTGTTCGAACCGTCCCGTTCGCTCGAAAGCACACCGGTCTCGATCCAGCGCCGGATGGTGTCATCGCTGACGCCGAGGTATCCGGCGGCTTCCCTGATACGAATTCGTGACATGGCCGCAGCTTAGCTCGGGGCTGTCGGGCAGTGTTGTCAGGTCGTCACTGTCTAGCCGTCGCCTGCTCGGGCAGCCGCACCGCTTTCGCATGCCGACTCGCGAAGCCGCCGTTGATCTTCAGGAACACCGGCGTCTCCTCCCCGAAGACCTCGTCGAACCGTTCGACGACTCGCTCGACGTAGTCCCGGATATCGGCTGGCGAAACACCGCGGCGGGCGCTCACCGCGATCTTCAGGGTCGCCGTTCCCCTGACCCGGAACGTGGAGACGCTGGATGACGCGATACCGCTGTATCCCCGGAGCCCGGCCGCGATCGTCTTCTCCGCGATGGTGGAACTGACGATGACGGAACCGACCTGCGACCCCGCATCGGCAGGCTTCGTCAATAGTGTTGCTGTTCGGCCGTGCCCCTGGCGGAAGACGAACAGGAGAAGCAGCACGATCAGCACCACTGCGGCGATCGCGACGACGAGCATCATCCAGCTCTGGCCGGTCGACCCGAGGAGCGTGTCTCGGATGACTCCGGCCACTCGAGCCGAGACATCCTTCGATCCTGCGCGCCAGGTCGAGAAGACGGCCGGAACCGCAACGGCGAAAGCGACCCCGGCGCCGAGTAGGAGCAGAACGAGCCCGAAGAGGAAGATGCCGAGGCGATTGAGCGGGCGATTGGTGTTGTTCATGCGCCTACGACTCCTGACGTCGAGATGGTGACTGACTGCCGAAGGGCTGGGGTGAGATCCATTCGCGTGATCTCCTGCGAAACGGCCGCCTCGACGGCTGGGCGATCGATCGGCCAGCCGGAGGTCGGCTGGAGCCTGACGTCGGCGACCCGTCGACCGACGGTGACGACCACCTGGTCGGGGTCGATACCGGCGGCACTCGAGGCCCGGT
>JAYVNU010000164.1:0-4640 GCA_043758345.1 Lacisediminihabitans sp. | reverse complement strand
CCAGCTGGCGCGACAGGCGCAGTTCCATGTTTCCGGTGCCCTTGAACTCCTCGAAGATGACCTCGTCCATCTTGGACCCGGTCTCGACGAGCGCCGTGGCGAGGATCGTGAGGGATCCGCCGTCCTCGATGTTGCGAGCGGCTCCGAAGAAGCGCTTCGGCGGATAGAGGGCCGATGAGTCGACACCGCCGGAGAGGATGCGCCCGGATGCCGGAGCGGCCAGATTGTACGCACGCCCGAGGCGGGTGATCGAATCGAGGAGCACAACGACATCGTGACCGAGTTCGACCAGGCGCTTCGCACGCTCGATGGCGAGCTCGGCGACGGTCGTGTGGTCTTCGGCGGGGCGGTCGAAGGTGGAGGCGATGACCTCGCCCTTCACCGTGCGCTGCATATCGGTCACCTCTTCCGGGCGCTCGTCGACGAGCACGACCATGAGGTGCACCTCGGGGTTGTTCTTGGCGATGGCGTTGGCGATGGCCTGCAGCACGAGCGTCTTGCCGGCCTTCGGGGGCGAGACGATGAGGCCGCGCTGTCCCTTCCCGATCGGCGAAACGAGGTCGATGATGCGCGTCGTCAGCTTGCCGGACTCGGTCTCGAGGCGCAGTCGCTCCGAGGGGTAGAGCGGCGTCAGCTTGCCGAATTCGACTCGATCGGCCGCCTGCTCGATCGGCAGCCCGTTGATCGAGTCGATCTTGACGATCGCGTTGTACTTCTGGCGGCCGGAGTTGTCGTTCTCGCGTGGCTGGCGGATGGCGCCCACGACGGCGTCACCCTTGCGAAGGTTGTATTTCTTGACCTGGCCGAGCGAGACGTACACGTCGTTGTTCCCCGGGAGGTAGCCGCTCGTGCGCACGAACGCGTAGTTGTCGAGCACGTCGAGGATACCGGCGACCGGAATGAGCACGTCATCGTCGGTGAGCTCCGGTTCGAAGTCGTCGTTGCCGTTTGGTCCGCGACGTTTGCGGTCACGGTACCGGTTGCGGCCGCCACGATCGTCGTCGTCTTGCAACTCGATCTGCTGCTGCTGGCGCCCGTTGTTGTTCTGGTTGTTCTGGTTGTTCTGGTTGTTGCCGTTGTTCTGGTTGCGATTTTGGTTACGACCGCCGCTCTGGCGCTGGTCGCCCTGTGCCTGCTGGTTTCCCTGTGCCTGCTGGTTGCCCTGTGCCTGCTGGTTGCCCTGGTCCGGCGCGGCCTGGTCACCCTGCTGACGGTCGTTGCGGTTGCGGTTGCGGTTGCGGGAATTGCGCGATGGCTGGGCGTCGGACTGCGTGGTCTCGGAAGCCTGGGCATCGTCGGCCTGAGCGAGCCGCTCGGCTTCCTGGCCGGGGATCAGGTCTCCGGAAGTTCCGCCATCCGCCTTCGCGAGTCGGGAAGCCTCCTGTCCGGGAATGCGATCGAGACCGCTTTCGAGGTCTTTGATCGACGGCTGCGAATCGACCTGAGCGACTCGCTCGGCCTCCTGCGCGGGGATGAGGTCGCTCGCGCTTCCGCCGTCGGCGCGAGCCTCGCGGCCGGCCTCCTGGCCAGGGATGAGGTCGATGCCGGTCTCACCGCTGCTCGCGTGGCGAGACGATGAACGGGACGTGGTCTTCTTCGTCGTCGTCGACTTGGGTGCGACGATCTTCGCTGCCGTGGCCTGCGCTGCTGCGTCCAACTTTGCGGATGCGGGCAACTCTGCGGATGCGGGCGAGTCGGATGCCGGCAAGTCGGATTCCGACGAGTCGGATGCCGACGACCGGAGGGCCGCGGCGCTCTTCGCCGACGTGCGCCTCGACGTGGTCTTGGCCGGAGCCGCCTTCTCGCCAGGTGACGTATCGGCGGCCGGCGCCTGTGCCACCGGTGATTCCTTCGCGGGCGCGTCGATGACCGGCGCATCGAGCGAACCGGCATCGACGATCGATGTCGTCGCGCGACGGGGCGCGCGCTTTTTGGCTACGGGAGCCGCGGTGGGCTCATCCGTCGCCGTGGTGGTGGTGGTGTCCTGGATCTCGGAAATTGCGTCCACGAGTTCTCCTTTACGAAGTTTGGATGCGCCTCTCACGCCGACCTGCGCAGCGAGAGCAAGAAGCTCGGGCATGTGCAGTGTCGCGAGAGAGTCGCTCGAGTCCGAGCCAGCGGCGCGGACAGTGAGGTCTGTCACTAAGAGGGTTTCCTTTCCCCTCACAGATTCTTTGCAGTCACGGCTCGGTGCCGGTACGACGGTGGCCTGCGGGAGAGCTTGTCGTTCGTGGCTCTCCGCCGGTAGGCCTGCCGTAGCTTCCGGCACGCTCTTCAGAGTGAGGAGCTGGCACAGTCATGAACGGCATGTGGTGTGAGGGAGAGTGTTGAGCGAGTGCTTATGCCCCGGGGCGAACGGCTAAGCCGCCTTATCTACCGGGTGCAGAGTCACTGTAGCACCTTTGAAGTCCACGGCCAGAAGCAGCGACTGCCACGGCGCGCCGACGTGCGCGGCCACGAGCTCTGCCGCGAGCAGGCGTTGCGCGGGGTCGCTGCAGAGCACCAGGATCGACGGTCCAGCTCCGGAGATGACAGCCGGAAGACCCTTCGCGCGCAGCTCGAGGATGAGCGACTCGGTCTCCGGCATGGCCGCCGCACGATAACTCTGGTGCAGCTTGTCTTCCGTGGCGGCGAGCAGAAGCTCCGGGGACTGGATGAGGGCTGCGATCAGAAGAGCCGACCGAGACACATTGAAGATGGCGTCCTCGTGCGGTACCGACGCGGGGCGGAGACTGCGGGCGAGCTCCGTCGACATGGTGCCCTCCGGCACGGCGATGAGGGGCGAGACGCCGCGGTGAACGATGAGTTTCTTGTGCTGCGGCCCGGCATCCGTCGTCCAGGCGATCGTGAGCCCGCCGAACAGGGCGGGGGCGACGTTGTCGGGATGCCCCTCGAGGGCGGTCGCGAGAGCGAGCAGCGCGTTCGAGTCAAGCTCGACGATACCCTCGAGCAGGCCTTTCGCAGCCATGATCCCGGAGACGATGGCGGCCCCGGATGACCCGAGCCCCCGCCCGTGGGGAATCGAGTTGCGCGCCACGATGTCGAGGCCGGGCATCGGCTGAGAGTAGGCGGTGAAGGTGGAGGCGATCGCCTTCGCGACAAGGCTCGTCTCGTCGGTCGGCACGATGCCGGCACCGACGCCGATGACTTCGACGGTGACGCCCGGCGTGTCCCGCACCGACACCGCCAGCTCGTCGTACAGCGAGAGCGCGAGCCCGAGGGTGTCGAACCCCGGTCCGAGGTTGGCCGTGGTCGCCGGAACACGCACGGTGACGGACCGATGGGCCGGGATCGTGGCTGTCGGATCGACCGCGGCGGCGCTCATACCGGCACGTTTACGCTCATGCCGGAACTTTTGCCAGGCCGAGAACGCCGGCAACCTCTGTGACGTCGTTTGCGACGACGGTGGGCGAGACCTCGGTTCCGTCGCTGCGGCGAAGCGCCCACTGAGGGTCTTTGAGGCCGTGGCCGGTCACCGTGAGAACGACGCGGGCACCCCTCGGGATCTGACCGGCGGCCGAGCGCTCGAGGAGCCCCGCGACGCTGATCGCCGAGGCCGGTTCGACGAAGATGCCGACCTCGGCGGAGAGGATGCGGTGCGCCTCGAGGATCAGCTCGTCACTGATCGCACCGAAATAGCCGTTGCTGTTCTCGCGAGCGGCGATCGCGAGCTCCCACGATGCCGGGTTTCCGATGCGGATGGCGCTGGCGATCGTGTCGGGATCCTTGACGACGTGACCCAGCACGATGGGAGCGCTACCGGAAGCCTGGAATCCGAACATGCGCGGCAGCCTCGTCGTGATTCCGCGCCCCAGTTCCTCGCTGTAGCCGCGGTGATACGCGGTGTAGTTGCCGGCGTTCCCGACCGGGACGAAGTGGAAGTCGGGCGCATCCTCGAGCACCTCGACCACCTCGAACGCGGCCGTCTTCTGGCCCTCGATGCGGTCGTTGTTCACCGAGTTGACGAGATGCACCGGATAGTTCGCCGCGAGCTCGCGGGCGATGTCGAGACAGTCGTCGAAGTTGCCGCGGATCTGAAGCAGTTCCGCATTGTGGGCGACCGCCTGCGCGAGTTTGCCCATCGCGATCTTGCCCTCTGGCACGAGAACGGCCGCGGTGATCCCGGCGTGCGCTGCGTAGGCGGCGGCCGAGGCGGAGGTGTTGCCGGTCGAGGCGCAGATGACGACCTTGGCACCGTGCTCGACGGCCTTCGAGACGGCCATCGTCATCCCTCGGTCCTTGAACGATCCGGTCGGATTCATGCCCTCGTACTTGACCCAGACCTCGGCGCCGGTGCGAGCGGAGAGTGCCGGAGCCGGGATCAGCGGCGTTCCGCCCTCACCGAGGGTGACGATCGGTGTCGCATCCGAGATGTCAAGGCGGTCTGCGTATTCGCGGAGTACTCCGCGCCACTGGTGGGCCATCTATAAACCTTCGACTCTCAATACTGATGTGACCGTGCTGACGACATCGCTCGCCTCGAGGGCTTCGACCGTCGCCGCAAGGTCTGCTTCGGATGCCTCGTGCGTGCCGATCACAAGGGTAGCGGTGGGGGTGGCGCTGGTTCGAATCGCGTGCGGCTGCATCGACTGGGACTGCACCGATTGGGTCAACGCCTCGACGGAGACACCGTGCTCGCT
>JAYVNU010000163.1:0-4642 GCA_043758345.1 Lacisediminihabitans sp. | reverse complement strand
ATCCGGATCAGCGCTTCGAGAACTGCGGAGCTTTACGAGCCTTTTTCAGTCCGGCCTTCTTGCGCTCCTTGACACGGGCGTCACGGCTGAGGAAGCCGGCCTTCTTCAGCGAGGCACGGTTGTTCTCCTCGTCGATCTGGTTAAGCGAACGGGCGATGCCGAGACGCAGTGCGCCGGCCTGGCCCGAGGGGCCACCGCCGGTGATGCGAGCGATGACGTCGTAGCTGCCGAGCAGATCGAGAACCTTGAACGGGTCGTTGATGAGCTGCTGGTGAAGCTTGTTCGGGAAGTAGTCCTCGATCGTGCGGCCGTTGACAGTGATGGTGCCGGAGCCGGGCGTGATTCGCACGCGAGCGATGGCCTGCTTGCGACGGCCAACGGCTGCGCCGGGAACGTTGAGTACTGCGCGGGCGACCTTCGGAGCGGCCTCGGGCGTGCTCTCGGTCGAGTAGGACTGCGGGGCAGCCTCTACGTCGGTGTCGCGGATGGAGTCTTCGATCTTCGCCATGGTGTGCGGAATCCTTATTCTGTTCGCCGCGCTACTGCGCGACCTGGCCGAGGGTGTAGGTGGTGGGCTGCTGGGCAGCATGGGGGTGTTCGGCGCCGGCGTAGACCTTGAGCTTGGTGAGCTGGGCGCGGCCGATGGAGTTCTTGGGGAGCATGCCGCGAACAGCCTTCTCGACGGCGCGCGTCGGGTGCTTCTCGAGCATCTCCGAGTAGGTGGTCGCCGTGAGCCCGCCCGGGTAGCCCGAGTGGCGGTAGGCCTTCTTCTGCGCGAGCTTCGATCCCGTGAGGGCGACCTTCTCGGCATTGATGATGATGACGAAGTCGCCCATGTCCATGTGCGGGGCGAAAGTCGGCTTGTGCTTGCCGCGCAGCAGAACCGCTGCGTGGCTGGCAAGGCGACCGAGAACGATGTCGGTCGCGTCGATGATGAGCCATTCGCGCTGAACATCGTCGGGCTTGGGGGAAAAGGTGCGCGTCACAGTGCTACTGCTTTCGTGTCGAAATGAGGCGTTCGTGAATCCCACTCCGATGGGTGTTCCCGTGGAAGATACCGTGGGAACGCTGCCGGTGGAGGGCTCAAGTTCGGGTGCCACGCAAATCGGCGCTGGCACCAACATATGACAGTAGTCGATGCGAGCTGAGCCGGTCAAATGGATGCGGTACCGACCGGCCGCCGATTTCTCGTGAGCAGCGCCCGCGCCTCCATCCCGTCGTCCCCCGGGTAGCCCACCTCGACGAGGATCAGCCCCTTCGCCGGCAGCACCTTGAAGTCGCTCGGCCGGTCGAGTTCGTCCCGCAGCTCGATGAGCTTCGACGTCTCGAGCTTCCCTTCGCCGACCGCGACCGCCGCACCGACGAGGGAGCGCACCATGCTGTGGCAGAACGCGTCGGCCCGAACGGTGGCGGTGAACACTCCGTCATCGGAGCGCTCCCAGCGGAAGTCCTCGAGGCTGCGCACCGTCGTCGCACCCTCCCGCGGCTTGCAGAACGATGCCCAGTCGTGCAGGCCGAGCAGGGCGTCCGCTGCCGCATTCATCCGATCGAGGTCGAGCACTGCCGGATACCACAGGGTGTGACCGCGCTCGAGGGGATTACGCGGGCCGGAGGCATCCGCGATCCGGTATTCGTACCGTCGGAAGGTCGCCGAGAATCGCGCATCGAAGCCAGGAGGGGCGAACGACCCGCGGGACACGAAGATGTCGGCATCGAGCCCGGCGATGCCGTTCAGCCGTCGGCCGAGGGCGCTCGGACCGTCGTAGCGTTGACCGTCGGGCCTGACGAAAGTCTTGCCGCGCGGGCGCGAGAGCACCGCGAGCTGCGCCGGGGTCACGTCGAGATGGGCGACCTGGCCGATGGCGTGCACGCCAGCGTCGGTGCGTCCGGCGACGGTCAGCTGACCGGCCGGGCCGTGCTTTCCGAAGATGATGGCGAGCGCCTTGTCGAGCTCGCCCTGCACCGTTCGCAACCCGGGCTGAGACGACCAGCCGAGGAAGTTTCGACCGTCATAGGCGAGATCGAGGCGGATGCGGATGTCGCCGGCCGCAGTCGTTGCATCGGTCTCTTCCACCCCGGAAGTCTATCGGCGGTGTCGGTGGTCGAGCCTGGCGAGACCGTCTAGCCAGCGGTCACCATTCGGAGGACCATCGACACATGCACCTCGACAGCGCCTCGCCGGTCTCCCCCATGCTCGCGAAGGCCGTCACCGGCATCCCCGAACCCTCGACAGTGGAGGGCGGCCTGCTCTACGAGCCGAAATGGGACGGATTCCGCGCGATCGTCTACTTCGACGGATCGGGCGTGGAGCTGACCAGCCGCGGTTCGAAACCGCTCACCCGCTACTTCCCGGAACTGGTCGAGACTCTCGCCGCCCAGCTTGCGGCACCCTGCGTGCTCGACGGTGAGATCGTGCTGCGGTCGGGAACCGCCGGCCGCGAACACCTCGACTGGGAGGCGCTGTCGCAGCGCATCCATCCGGCGGCGAGCCGCATCGCGAGCCTGTCCGTGGAGACCCCGGCATCGTTCGTCGCCTTCGACCTGCTCGGGGCCGACAGCCGAATGCTGCTCGACCAGCCGTTCTCGGTTCGTCGGGAGGCCCTCGAGATCCTGCTCTCCGACGCCGTCGCTCCTCTGCACCTCACGCAGGCAACCCGGGATGTCGAGACCGCCCGGCGCTGGCTGGTCGAGTTCGAGGGTGCCGGGCTCGACGGTGTCGTCTCCAAACCCCTCGCGGCCGCTTACTCCCCCGGAAAGCGCGTCATGTTCAAGACCAAACACTCACGGACGGCGGATGTCGTGCTCCTCGGCTATCGAGTGCACAAGAGTGGCTCGGGGCTCGGCTCGATGCTGTTCGGGCTGCACGACGCCCGGGGCGAACTGCGGAACGTCGGCGGGGCATCCGCGTTCTCCGACGCCCGCCGACTCGCGCTCATCGACGAGCTTGCCCACCTCGTGCTCACCGACGTCGACGGCAATGCGGTGAAGGGCGCGACGGAGCGGAGTCGATTCTCAGCGAGCAAAGACGTCTCGTTCGTCGCGCTCGAACCGACAACAGTCGTCGAGGTGCGCTACGACCAGATGGAGGGCTCGCGTTTTCGCCACACCGTGCAGTTCGACCGCTTCAGGCCCGACCGTGAGGCGACCTCCTGCACCTTCGACCAGCTCGAGCAGCCGATCGCCTATGACCTGAACGAAGTTCTGCTCTAGGGCTGGTCCGTCGACGCCTTCGCCCGGCTCGGCTGCACGCGCGAAGGCTCGCCCGGCATCTTCGGGAAATCGGGCGGGAAGGGAAGCTCTCCGAAACCGGCGGCGACGTCCCGGTCCCACCACTCGAGAAGGGTGTCGATGCGCCCGGGGCTCGAAGCCATACCGGCCCAGGGGTCGCCGGTCGCCGCGAGCCGGGTCGGCACAGAGAGGATCGTGTGGCTCGCCGGGTCGGTCGACGCGAGTTCCTCCCACGAGACCGGACAGGAGACCGCGGCGTTCGGAAGAGCGCGCGGGCTATAGGCGCCGGCCATCGTGCGGTCACGATTCGCCTGGTTGTAATCGACGAAAATGCGCTCGCCCCGTTCCTCTTTCCACCAGTGAGTCGTCACGGCATCCGGCATTCGGCGTTCGAGTTCCCGAGCTGCCGCGATCACCGCGTGACGTACCTCGAGAAATTCGTGCGTCGGCTCGATGGGTGCGAAGACGTGCAGGCCGCGATTGCCCGAGGTCTTCACGAAAGCGGTGAGCCCCGCCTCCGACAGCACTTCCCTGAGCGCGACCGCCGCCGTTATGGCATCCCCGAAGTCGGTGCCCGGCTGCGGATCCAGGTCGATGCGAAGTTGGTCCGGATCATCGGCATCCGATGCGAGCGACGCCCACGGGTGGAACACGACGGTGTTCATCTGAATCGCCCACACCGCCACAGCGGGTTCGTCGATGACGAGTTGCGGATGCGTGCGCCCACTCGGGTAGGTCACGCTCACCGACCGCACGTAGTCCGGAGTGCCCTTAGGTGGATTCTTCGAGAAGAACTGTTCGCCGTCGACGCCGTCCGGGAAACGCTGGAGCGAGATCGGGCGGTTGCCGTTCGCCTCGACAAAGGGACCGCCGACCGTGACGAGGTACTCAGCGAGGTCGAGTTTCGTGATGCCGGGACCCGCCCACAGGACGCGCGACGGACTCGACACCCGAACCTCGCGATCTCCCACCTGCACCATCGTCGCTTCACTCGCCATGGCACCGAATCTACTCCCCGCACGCAGAAACGGCCCCGCTCGAGGAGCGGGGCCGTTTCGGGGAGAAGCTACTTTTTGGCGTCCGTGGCGGGAGCGGCGTCAGCAGCCGGAGCGGTCTCGGCGTCGACCTCTGCGGTCTCAACCTCGACAGCCTCGGCCTGCTCCACGGATTCGGCGGGAGCGGATTCGGCGGGAGCGGTCTCGTCGCCGATCGCGTCAGCCTGGCCTGCCAGCGGAGTCTCATCCTCGGCGGCGGGCTCGTCAACGGGTGTTGTCGCAACCGGCTTCTCCGCCTTCGTCGAGGTCTTCGCCTTCGGCTTAGCGTTCACCGGCTCGAGAACGAGCTCGATCTGCACCATCGAGGCGTTGTCGCCCTTGCGGAAGCCGAGCTTCGTGATGCGGGTGTAGCCGCCCTC
>JAYVNU010000162.1:0-4662 GCA_043758345.1 Lacisediminihabitans sp. | reverse complement strand
TCATCCCCATGAAGATCGCAGTGCTCGTCAAAGAAGTGCCCGACACCTGGGGCGATCGAAAGATCGACCTCACGACGAAGCGGGTCGACCGCAAGAGCGAGCCGGTTCTCGACGAGATCAACGAGAAAGCGGTGGAAGCCGCGCTCCTCGTCAAAGAGGCGAACGCCGGTAGTGAGGTCGTGGTCGTGACGATGGGTCCGGCCAGCGCGAAGGATGCGGTGCGCAAGTCGCTCGCGATGGGCGCGGACAGCGGCATCCACCTCTCCGACGACGGGCTCGCCGGTTCCGATGCGATGCAGACCTCCGAAGCCCTCGCCGCAGTGCTCGCCACGCGCGGATTCGACCTCATCATCACCGGCAACGAGTCGACCGACGGACGCACCGCGGCGGTTCCGGCGATGCTGGCCGAACGCCTCGGTCTCGCACAGCTCACCTTCCTTCGCACCCTGACGGTCAGCGGAACGACGGTCAGCGGAGAGCGGATGACCGACGATGGGCACGTCGATGTGCGCGCCGAGCTGCCCGCCCTCGTCTCGGTCACCGAGCAGATCGCCGAGGCGCGCTACCCGAACTTCAAGGGCATCATGGCCGCGAAGAAGAAGCCGGTCGAGAACCTCACCATCACCGATCTCGGCCTTCCCGCGGGGAACACCGGCCAGGCGAATTCGTGGTCGGTCGTCGACGGCGTCACGCCGCGTCCTGAGCGCATCGGCGGCACCATCATCAAGGATGACGGCACCGGCGGCACCCAGCTCGCCGAGTACCTCGTCGCCGCCAAATTGATCTAGCGCCACCGACCACCTCACAGGGATAAAAATGGCAAACGTAGTCGTCCTCATCGATCACACCGACGGTGTCCCCGCCGGGAACACCGCGGAACTCCTCACCGCAGCAGCGAAGATCGGCACCCCGGTCGCCGTCGTCGTCGCGTCGGGCGCGGAAGCCGACGCGATCGCCGCGCCCCTCGGCTCGCTCGGAGCCGCCAGCGTGCACATCGCTTCCGTCGCGAACGCCGGGTCCGTCATTGTGACCCCGCAAGTCGCAGCCCTCCGGGCCGCCGTGACGGCGAGCGATGCCGTCGCCGTCATCGTCAGCAACTCGATCGAGAGTCGCGAGGTCGCTGCCCGCCTCACCGTACGTCTGAGCGGCGCGTACCAGAGTGATGTCGTCGGGATCAACGCCGGTGCGAACGGCATCGTCGTCACCCAGCAGGCTTTCGGTGGCGAGTTCTCCATCACCGCGGTCGCCGGACGCGGCATCCCGGTCATCTCCCTCCGTCCTAACTCGATCGACGGGTCGGCCCCCGCGGCGGCCGGAACCGTCAGCGCGCTCGACATCTCTGGCGACGTCGCCCCGACGACCGAGATCACCGCGCGACACGAGCAGACCGAGGCATCGGAGCGTCCGCTGCTTCAGACCGCTGACATCGTCGTCTCGGGCGGACGCGGGCTCGGATCGAAAGAGAAGTTCGTGCTCGTCGAGCAGCTGGCCGATTCCCTCGGAGCTGCCGTCGGGGCATCGCGTGCCGCCGTCGACGCCGGCTACTGCGAGCACAACATGCAGGTCGGGCAGACCGGGACCACGGTGTCGCCGAACCTCTACATCGCACTCGGCATCTCGGGCGCCATCCAGCATCGCGCAGGAATGCAGAGCGCGAAGACGATCATCGCGATCAACAAGGATGCGAGCTCGCCCATTTTCGAGGTCGCCGACTTCGGCGTGGTCGGAGACCTCTTCACCGTCGTTCCCCAGCTCATCGACGCGGTCAACGCGCGTAAAGGCTGAGTTCGGTTGCAAGTCATGGGAGTATCTAGGCGGCTCGCCACTTACTGCGACCTGCAGCGCGCTACCCGATAGGACCCCACGTGGACACAGCAGAACGACTGGCGGAGTTCAGACAGAGCCGATGGTTCAAGCTCGTCTGGATTGTGCCATTCGCCCTGATCGGCCTGCTGCTGATCGTGCTCGCGGCGCGGTGGTATCGCACGACCGGTGCCGGCCTGTCGTTCGTGCACACCTTCCCCGGGCACTCAGAGCTTCCGGGTAATGCGCCAGTCGGCTTCCCGGCGTGGCTCAATTGGCAGCACTTCCTCAACTCGTTCTTCCTGCTCTTCATCGTGCGAACCGGCTGGCAGGTGCGCACGACGAAGCGCGCCTCCGCCTACTGGACCCGCAACAACAGCGGGCGCATCCACACCAAGAATCCGCCGGTGCGCATCGCTCTCCATCTCTGGCTGCACATCACGATGGACACGCTCTGGATCATCAACGGCGTCGTCTTCATCGTGCTGATCTTCGCGACCGGGCAGTGGGTGCGCATCGTGCCGGTGCACTGGGATATCTTCCCCAACGCGCTCTCGGCCGGAATCCAGTACGCGTCGCTCAATTGGCCGACCGAGAACGGCTGGGCCAACTACAACGCCCTGCAGACGCTCACCTACTTCGCCACCGTCTTCGTCGCCGCGCCACTCGCACTGATCACCGGCATCCGGATGGCACCGGGGCTCGCGCTGCGCTTCCAGAAGCTCGACCGCGTGATTCCGCTGCCGATCGCGCGCGCCATCCACTTTCCGGTGATGATCTACTTCGTCGCGTTCACCGTCGTGCACGTCACCCTCGTGCTGGCGACCGGGGCGCTGCGCAACCTCAACCACATGTACGCGGGGCGCAACGACTACACGTGGTGGGGATTCGGCATCTTCGCGCTGTCGCTCATCGTGATGATCGGCGCGTACGTCGCGGCGAAGCCCGCGATCCTGTCGTCGCTCGCCGGGCTGACCGGGTCGGTGCGGCGGTAGGGCGTGTCTCATGATGCCGTGGTCCACATGGTGATGACGCGTACGACGGCGCGAGCGCGGTAGGTCATGGCGAGTTTGTCGAAGCGGGTAGCGAACTCGCGTCCGACGACGCAGTGCCGTAGTGCCGTAGTGCCGTAGTGCTCAGTGGAGTTCCGTATCCCTTTGCGGAGTGATGTAATTCGCGCTCAGATAGCCTCTGTCTCTGCACCTCGGTGCGCTGGGAGATATTTTGCGGGAGGAGCAACCGGTCTTTACAGCCAAGGATTATCCAAGTTGTTTGGGAGTCAAAGATGAAAGTCCAGAAACGCGGAAAGTTTGTTACGCCGGTTCTCGCCGCTGTCGTGGCATCGACAATCAGCGCTGGCACTGCCAGCACAGGAGCGGCATACGCCGCCGGGGTGAACGCTCCGCCAGCGGCAAGCAAAATCACCAGCGTTGCCGAGGTGTACCTCATCGCTCACACGGACGCCCAGACGAGAATCGCGAAGCTCGCAACCCCGCAGACCGCCTCCTCGCCCCACAGCGGTGCCTGCACCGTCGTCCTCGCCTCCGGGAATACCCAGCCGTGGAACTCACAGAAGGCAGCCAACTGTGCAGGAACCGTCACCACCGCGGCGTTTATCGCGGATTCCTCAATATAGTTCGGTTCCGTGCATCCGACGGAAGCAAGCCCCTCAACCAGGCTCACGAGGCGGTGAACACCTGGTGTGGTTCGAACTCGATCCTGTGCAGCCTCGCGTCCGGATTCATCGTCCTAGGAATCGGTCTCCTGCTCGCTGGAGCTCGGCCACTCGAACGAACCGACGGAGACGCGCTTCAGCCGGCCGACGGTTCGAGGCCCAGGTACGGCAGCTTCGTCACACCGAACTCGGCGGCGAGCGCACTCATCGCCGCGTAGTGTCCGGCGAGTCCGTGCACACCGGGACCCGGCGGAGTGGATGACGAACCAAGGTAGATGCCCCTCCCCGGTGTCTTCCACGGGTTTCGCGACAGCACCGGGCGCGCGATGAGTTGCGCGAGGCCGACGTCGCCCGCCGCGATGTCACCACCGATGTAGTTGGGATTGTACGACTCGACGTCCACTGCGGTGCGGGACGCACTGGCGAGGATCGTGTCACGGAATGCAGGGGCGAAGCGCTCGATCTGGCGGATGATGGCTTCCGTGCGGTCGGCCGTGGAGCCTGCCGGGACATGCGTGTACGCCCACAGCACGTGGTTGCCCGAAGGCGCGCGCGAGGGGTCGTGCGGTGTCGGCTGGGACACGAGCACGTAGGGGTCGTCGGGGTGGCGGCCGGCCGCGACATCCGCCTCGGCCTGTGCGAGCTCTGCCCGGGTTCCGCCGAGGTGCAGCGTGCCGGCGAGGGCCAGCCGGCAGTCGGTCCACGGCACCGGCGCGGAAAGCGCGAAGTCGACCTTGGCAACAGCGTTGCCATAGCGGAAGCGCTCGAGGCGGTCGCGGTAGCGCTTGGGAAGTCGGTCGCCCGCGATGCGCGACATGGCTCTCGGTGAGGTGTCGAAGATGACAGCTTTTGCCGACGGCAGTTCGCGGATGTCGGTCACGTCGACCCCCGTCACGATCTCGCCGCCGTGGGCGAGCAGATCGTCGGCCATCGCGCCGATGATCGACTGGCTGCCCCCGATCGGGATCGGCCAGCCGCGAGCGTGGCCGGCCGTAGCCAGGACGAGACCGGCGGCGGCAGACGAGAGCGTCGGCATCCGCTGCACCGGGTGGGCGAAGACGCCGGTCAGCAGTGCCGGGGCGACCTCCTGACGGAAGCGCGCATCCCAGCCGATCGAGCCCTGTTCGAGGATGCGCAGACCGAGATAGGCGAGGGCGAGGGGATGTCGCGGCACCTGCAGGATG
>JAYVNU010000161.1:0-14079 GCA_043758345.1 Lacisediminihabitans sp. | reverse complement strand
TTTTCGATCAGCAGGGCAACGTGCCGCTCGGTCTCGTCCCTCTGCTCATGCTCGACGTGTGGGAGCACGCCTACTACCTCGACTACAAGAACGTGCGCGCCGACTACATCAAGGCATTCTGGAACGTCGTGAACTGGGCCAACGTGCAGTTGCGGTTCACCACCGCGAGCACGAAGACCGACGGCCTGCTGATACTGTCGTAGCGCCAACACCCCCTTCATCCCCCCATGTCGCGTCGTTCGGGCGCCTCAGCATCTGGAGTCATCTTGACCGTCAAGATCGGTATCAACGGATTCGGCCGCATTGGTCGCAACTACCTTCGCGCGGCACTCGCGCAGGGCGCAGACCTCGAGGTCGTCGCAGTCAACGACCTCACCGACCCGAAGTCGCTCGCCCATCTGCTCAAGTACGACTCCGTCGCCGGCCGCCTGGCGGAAGACGTTTCGGTAGACGGTGACTTCATCGTCGTCGGCGGGAAGCGCATCAAGGTGCTTGCCGAGCGCGACCCAGCGAATCTCGGCTGGGGCGCGCTCGGTGTCGACATCGTCATCGAGTCGACCGGCCGTTTCACCCACGCGAAGGATGCCGTCAAACACATCGAGGCTGGCGCCAAGAAGGTCATCATCTCGGCGCCGGCCACCGATGACGACGGAACCTTCGTCATGGGCGTCAACGAGCACCTGTACGACCCGGCGACCCAGCACATCCTCTCCAATGCGTCCTGCACGACGAACTGCCTGGCGCCGCTTGCGAAGGTGTTCCTCGAGGCCTTCGGAATCGAGCGTGGTCTGATGACCACGGTTCACGCCTACACCGCCGACCAGAACCTCCAGGACGGCCCCCACAGCGACCTCCGTCGCGCACGCGCTGCCGCGATCAACATCATCCCGACGTCGACGGGCGCCGCAAAGGCTCTCGGCATCGTGGTGCCCGAACTGCTCGGAAAGCTCGACGGCTACGCTCTTCGCGTCCCCGTGCCGACCGGCTCGATTACCGACCTGACGGTGGAGGCCAGCCGTCCGGTCACGGTAGCCGAGGTCAACGCAGCCTATAAGGCCGCCGCAGAGAGCGGTCCGCTGAAGGGTTTCCTCAGCTACACCGAAGATCCGATCGTCTCGAGCGACATCCAGGGCGACCCGCACTCCAGCATCTTCGACGCCGGTCTCACCAAGGTGATCGGAACACAGGTGAAGGTCGCGTCCTGGTACGACAACGAGTGGGGCTATTCGAACCGTCTCGTCGACTTCACCGAGTACGTCGCCGACCGCCTCTAACACGGCCACGCACATGGCCCTTCGTACGATCGACACACTCGGTCCGCTTGAAGGCAAGAAGGTCATCGTCCGCTGTGACCTGAACGTCCCGCTCAAGGATGGTCAGATCACAGACGACGGTCGAATTCGCGCCTCCCTGCCGACACTCACGCTGCTCATCGCGGCCGGGGCGCGGGTGATCGTGGTTTCTCACCTCGGTCGCCCGGACGGCGCCCCTGACGCAAAATACAGCCTCGCTCCGGTCGCCGTGCGACTCGGTGAGCTGCTCGAACGGCCAGTCGCTTTCGCGACCGACACGGTCGGCGATTCGGCCGACGGCATCGTCGCGCGCCTCGGCGACGGTGAGATCGCTGTGCTCGAGAACCTGCGGTTCAACGCGGGGGAGACGGCGAAGGCCAGCGAGGAGCGCACGGCATTCGCGACGAAACTGGCTGCCTTCGGCGACGCCTTCGTCTCCGATGGCTTCGGTGTCGTCCATCGCAAGCAGGCCAGCGTCTACGAATTGGCACAGGTGCTCCCGAGCGCTGCCGGCACGCTGATCGTGACCGAGCTGGATGTGCTCGACCGACTCACCGAGAACCCGGAGAAGCCGTACGCGGTCGTGCTCGGTGGTTCGAAGGTATCCGACAAGCTCGGCGTCATCGCCCATCTGCTCCCGCGGGTCGACTCGCTGCTGATCGGGGGAGGAATGCTCTTCACCTTCCTCGCGGCAAAGGGCCACTCTGTCGGGGCGAGTCTGCTCGAGAGCGACCAACTCGACACCGTTCGCGGCTATATCGAGAAGGCCGAAGAACTCGGCGTCAACCTCGTCCTTCCGACGGACGTCGTGGTCGCCTCGACGTTCGGGGGCGACGCGGAGCACGAGGTACGTCCAGCCGAAGATATCGAGGGGTCGCCCTGGGGCGACAAGGGGCTCGGGCTCGACATCGGTCCCGTGACGGCCGCAGCTTTCGCCGACGTCATCCGATCGTCGCAGACAGTGTTCTGGAACGGCCCGATGGGCGTCTTCGAACTCGCCCCCTTCGCTGCCGGAACGAAGACCGTCGCTCAGGCGCTGACCGAGGTGCCGGGGCTCTCGGTCGTCGGAGGCGGCGATTCAGCGGCTGCCGTACGCGAGCTCGGATTCACCGACGACCAGTTCGGACACATATCGACCGGAGGCGGAGCAAGCCTCGAATTCCTCGAGGGTAAGAGCCTTCCAGGCCTTGAGATACTCGGATGGCAGGCATGACGAATCGCGTTCCCCTCATCGCAGGCAACTGGAAGATGAACCTCGATCATCTGCAGTCGATCGCCTTCGTGCAAAAACTGGCGTGGAGTCTGAAAGATGCTCGCCACGAATACGGAACGGCGGAAGTCGCAATCTTCCCACCGTTCACCGACCTGCGCTCGGTGCAGACCCTGATCTCAGCCGACAAGCTGGCGCTGAAATTCGGCGCACAGGATGTCTCGGCCTTCGATGCCGGCGCCTACACCGGCGAGATCTCGGGCGCGTTCCTGAAGGCCCTCGACTGCCGATACGTCATCATCGGGCACTCCGAACGTCGGCAGTACCACCACGAAAGCGACGAACAACTCGCCGCGAAGGTAGCCGCGGCGCTCAAGCACGGCCTCGTGCCGCTGCTCTGCGTCGGCGAGACCGCCGACGACCTCGAGAAGTACGGTCCGAGCGCTGTTCCTGTCGCTCAGCTGCGGGCGGCGCTCACGGCAATCGATGACGGCGTGGATATCGTGGTGGCCTATGAGCCCGTCTGGGCTATCGGATCCGGCACGGCCGCGACCCCGCAGCAGGCGGAGCAGGTCGCGGCCGCCCTGAGGGCCGCGCTCGTCGACCTCATCGGTGCGGAGGCCGCCGAGGCGACCAGAATCCTTTACGGGGGATCGGTCAAGGCGTCCAACATCGCCGGTTTCATGAGAGAGCCGAACGTCGACGGAGCGCTCATCGGCGGCGCGAGTCTCGATATCGCGGAGTTCTCGAGCATCGCGCAGTTCCAGAAGCATGTCGGCACCTGATCCGACGATCGCGGGGCTTGATGCGCCCGCGACCAGCGCTCCGGTTATACTGATCATCGGCTGCGTGTGCGCCCGAGAGGGTGCATCGCTCACGAAAGGCGTGTAGTGGCAATTCTCCAGGTCATTCTGCAGGTGGTACTCGGCATCACGAGTCTCCTGCTGACCTTCCTCATCCTGTTGCACCGCGGACGCGGTGGCGGGCTGTCCGACATGTTCGGCGGCGGCGTCACCTCGAACCTCGGCGCATCCGGTGTCGCGGAGAGAAACCTCAACCGCATTACTGTCATTCTCGGACTCATCTGGGTCGCATCGATCATCGTTCTCGGTCTCATCACCAAGTTCGACGCAGCGGGTTAAGGGACACTCAATGGCTTCAGGTGGCAGTGCAATCAGAGGATCCCGCGTCGGCGCAGGTCCGATGGGCGAGCAGGACCGTGGATTCCACGCCGAACGCCTCCAGGTGTTCTACTGGTGCACGAACGGTCACGAGTTGAGTCCTTACTTCCTCGCGACGATCGAGCCGCAAGAGATCCCCGTGATCCTCGACTGCCCGAACTGCGGACTCCCGGCCGGTCGCGACAAAGAGAACCCTCCGACCGTCGCAAAGCTCGAACCGTACAAGACCCACCTCGCCTACGTGAAGGAACGCCGCACGGAAGAAGAGGCTGCGACGCTTCTTGATGAGGCTCTCGAGCAATTGCGTGCCCGCCGTTCACGCCTGACAGCGCAATAGTCGTTCGCGGATCTCGACAGGGTCGAGCACCGCGCTGGTCGAGCCTGCGTTCGGTGGTTTAGCCGGGCGAGCCCTAGTATTCGGTCGCTATGAGGTCTGACGGAACCTCGGCGGCAGCCTCTTCGTCGACGAAGAAGACCGTGCGGAGGCGGCCGAGAACCCCGGCGGCCGGCACCTCGAAGGTGCTCGCACCGGCGAGGGTGAGACCGAGAGCCGACGCCTTGTCCGGGCCCGCGAGGGCCAGCCAGATGCGGTCGGAACTGTTGATGACGGGAAGAGTGAGGCTCAGGCGCTCCGGCGGTGGTTTGGGGGAGTTGCGCACAGCGATCACCGTCGCATCCGTGATCTGGATTCCGGCGGAATCCGGAAATAGCGACGCGATGTGACCGTCTGGGCCGACGCCGAGGAAGGTGATGTCGAAGTGCGGGAGCGCTTCGCCGTCCTCCGCCGCCTCGGCAAGTTGCGCCGAATACTCCGCCGCGGCCTCGTCGAGAGTCTGCGAGCCGTCGGAGCCCACGAACGCGTGCACGTTCTCCGGCTTGACCGCAACATTGTCGATCAGCGCGGCCCTGGCCTGGGTCTCGTTTCGTTCCGGATCGCCTGCGGGCAGCCATCGCTCGTCACCCCACCAGAGCGACACCCGCGACCAGTCGATGCTGTCGCGGGCTGAGGAGTCACTGATCGCGGCCAGCACGGCCGAGCCGACCGTTCCGCCGGTCAGCACGATGTTGACGGCGGCCTGCTGGTCGAGCAGATCGACGACCTTGGTGATGAAGCGGGCGGCAACGGAACCGGCGAGAGCCTGCTTGTCGGCATGAACGAGAACCCGACGGACGCTGGTCATGCGCCCGCACCGCGGATCGCGATCGGCGCGGTGTGCGTCGGTTCCTCGAGGCGACCGAGCCCGTGCTGGATGACCTCGCCGAACAATTCATCCGGGTCGAGCCCGCGCAATTCCTCGGCGAGACAGTCGCGAAGACTGCGGCGGGGGAGGGAGATGTCGTGGGTCGGCTGGTCGGGCTGAACGAGGGTGGCGATGTTCGCGCTGATCCGCTCAAGCTCGATGACGCCTGAGGGACGATGCAGACGAACACCCTGAATGCCGCTCGACCCGTGGGCCGGAGTGACCAACTCGTAGTGCGCGTTGACCTGCAGCTGGTCTTGCAGCCATGCGGCGAGCAGTGTGGTCGACGGTGAGTCGGCCGAGCCGTGGACCTCGACCTTGGTGATCGACTCATAGGGGGGCTGATCGAGCACTGCGGCGAGTTGGGCGCGCCAGAGCGTGAGCCGCGTCCACGAGAAGTCGGTATCACCCGGCGCATACGACGACGTGAGATTAGCGAGGAAGCCCTGCGGGTCACGCTGGGCCGCGGCATCCGTGATCCGTCGCTGAGCGATGCGTCCGAGTGGCGACTGAGAGACGACGTCGGGAGCTTCGCCGGGCCACCAGGCGACGACCGGGGCATCCGACAGAAGAAGCCCCGTGACGAGACCCTCCTCATCCGATGCCGCATCGCCGTAGGCCTTCAGGACGACGACCTCGCTCGCACCCGCATCTCCGCCGACGCGGATCTGGGCATCGAGTCTTGGCTCGTCGTTCGAGGCTGAATACACACTCGCGGTGGAGATCACGATGACCCGCATCGGATGCTCGCGCGACGCGTCGTTGGCGGCCTCGATGGCCTCCTCTTCGTGCCCGAGCTCGGTCGAGATGACGAGGGTGAGAACTCGCCCGAGGGCGACGACTCCGCCCTCCTCGCGGATCTTGACGAGGGTCTTCGAGATGTTGCTCGTCGTGGTGTTCGGAAGGTCGACGATCACGGTTGTCTCCAGACGGTATGACTCGGGGGCATGACGATCACGGGCGCCTCCAGACCCGACCATCACGGGCGAGTAGTTCATCGGCCGAGGCCGGGCCCCAGGTTCCGGGGTTGTATTGGTCGGGTTGCCCCTGGGTGGTCCAGAATTCCTCGATCGGATCGAGGATCTTCCAACTCAGCTCGACCTCTTCGTGGCGCGGGAACAGTGGCGGGTCGCCGAGCAGCACGTCGAGGATGAGACGCTCATACGCCTCGGGGCTCGCCTCGGTGAACGCGTGACCGTAACCGAAGTCCATGGTGACGTCGCGCACCTGCATCCCGGCACCGGGGACCTTGGAGCCGAACCGGATCGTCACGCCCTCATCCGGTTGCACTCGGATGACGAGGGCGTTCTGGCCGAGAGTTCCGGTCTGGCTCTCCGAGAAGAGGTTCTGCGGGGCGCGCTTGAACACGACGGCGATCTCGGTCACCCGTCGACCGAGGCGCTTGCCAGCCCTGAGGTAGAAAGGAACGCCGGCCCAGCGCCGGGTTCCGATATCGAGCCGGATCGCCGCGTAGGTCTCGGTGAGCGACTCCGGATTCATCCCCTCCTCGTCGAGGAATCCGAGCACCTTCTCGCCGCCCTGCCACCCGCTCGCATACTGGCCGCGGGCCGTCGCCGTCGAGAGATCCTCCGGGAGCTTGACCGCCGCGAGCACCTTCTCCTTCTCGGCCCGGAGATCGGTCGCGTTGAACGAGATCGGCTCCTCCATCGCGGTGAGGGCGAGCAGCTGAAGGAGATGGTTTTGAATGACGTCCCGCGCTGCCCCGATACCGTCGTAGTAGCCGGCCCGACCGCCGACACCGATGTCTTCCGCCATCGTGATCTGCACATGATCCACGTAATTAGCGTTCCAGATCGGCTCGTACATCTCGTTGGCGAAGCGCAGCGCGAGGATGTTCTGCACCGTCTCTTTGCCGAGGTAGTGATCGATGCGGAACACACTGTCGGGCGGGAACACCGACTCGACGACCGCATTCAGCTCGCGTGCGGTCGTTAGGTCGCTTCCGAACGGCTTCTCGATCACCACGCGGCGCCAGGTTCCGTCCACGTGATCGGCGAGTCCCGACCGGCGAAGCTGTTCGGTTACCTGTGGGAACGATTTCGGCGGGATCGACAGGTAGAAGGCGTGGTTCCCCATCGTGCCGCGCGTCTTGTCGAGTTCGGCGAGCGTCGACTTGAGTTCGGCGAACGCGTGGTCGTCATCGAATTCGCCCTGCACGAAGCGGATGCCCTCGGCCAGCTGCTTCCACACGTCCTCATCGAAGGGAGTGCGAGCGTACGTGGCAACCGCGTCGTGGACGACCTTCGCGAAGTCCTGGTCGACCCAGTCACGGCGAGCGAACCCGACGAGTGCGAAGCCCGGCGGGAGCAGCCCACGGTTGGCGAGGTCGTATACCGCCGGCATCAGCTTCTTGCGGGCGAGGTCGCCGGTCACCCCGAAGATGACGAGCGCGCTCGGCCCGGCGATTCGGCTGAGACGGCGATCGGAATCCAACCGCAGCGGGTTGAACTCCGACGTGATTTCCACCGGTGACATTCGGCTCCTTGGTACGTTCGTGCCGATTTACTTGCTGACCGCGCTGAACAGCGTGGCGACATCCGTCGACGGGTCGGTGAGGGTGAGGGTGAGAACCGGACGACCGTGATCTTCGAGAACGCTCGCATCCCCGGCGGCCTGTGCCTGAATGAGATATCCGAAGCTGAAGGGGCTCTCCGGGATCTCGAGGTCCTTCGGTGCTGTCGCGGTGATCTGCAGGAAGACCCCGATCGCCGGTCCGCCCTTGTGGAACTGCCCGGTCGAGTGGAGGAACCGGGGGCCCCAGCCGAAGGTGACCGGACGGCCGCACCGCGCGGCGAAAAGATCGCGGAGGTCGTCGAGCTGACGGAGGGAGTGACGGTCGACGTAGGCCTGGATCGCGAGGTATCCATTGTCTGGAAGGGTGGCGAGCAGCGCATCGATGGCTCCGGCGACGGTGCTCTGCCCGGCGACGACGCCGGCGGCCCCGCGCACCTCGATACCGTCGTCGGTGAACGCGGGCGTCACCGGCTCGGGTCGGGAGTCGAGGAGGGCCCGTGTTGCGATCTTGGCGGATTCCACGTCGGGTTGATCGAAGGGGTTGATGCCGATGAGCCGCCCGGCGACGGCGACGGCGAACTCCCAGACGAGCATCTGGGCTCCGAGCGTTCCACTGATCTCGATCTCGCCAGGCTCGACCTCTTCGGTCGCGCGGGCGTTCTCGACGAGTCTGACGATCTGCAGGTCTTCGAGGTTCTCCGAGAGTTCGGGAGCGTCGATATCTAACACCACTGGAAGGATCCCCTTGCCGAGCTTTCCTGTCGACTCGGCAATCAGCTGCTCGACCCAGTCCCCGAATCCGACGATGTAGGTGCCGTCCGACACGATGCCGAGTTTGTCCTTCAGCGGTCGCGTTCCCGCGATGGCGGCACCGAGGATCAGTCCCGGGTTCTTCGGACTGTCGACGGCGAGCTGGATACTGACCGAGGAGGCCTCGTCGAGCAGCGCACGGATGTCGACTCCGGCGAGTCCGGACGGCACCAGCCCGAAAGCGGTCAGCGCAGAATAGCGACCGCCGACGTTCGGGTCGGCGTTGAAGACGCGGTATCCGGCTTCGCGAGCGGACGTGTCGAGTGGCGATCCGGGATCGGTCACGATCACGATGCGATCGATCGGGTCGATGCCGACATCGTGGAATGCCTTCTCATATGCCTTGCGCTGGCTGGCCGTCTCGAGAGTGGATCCGGACTTCGACGAGATGACGACGACGGTCGAGACGAGTCGGTCGTCGAGGGCGGCGAGCACCTGTCCGGGGTCGGTCGAGTCGAGAACGGTGAGTTCGATTCCCGCGGTACGGGTGATGACCTCGGGCGCGAGTGACGAGCCGCCCATTCCCCCGAGGACGACGTGGTTGACACCGTCGGCGTGGAGCTTGTCGCGGAGGGCGATGATGTCGTCGACGAGAGCCGCGGAGATGACCTCCGCCTCCGTCCAGCCGAGACGTTTCGTCGCCTCCGGCTCGACATCCGGTCCCCAGAGCGAGGGATCCTGGCTCATGATCCCGGAGGCGACCAGGTCGCTCACCAGCTGCGGCACGACCCGCTCGACGGCTTCTCCGGCCGCTCCGCTGACGGTGATATCGAAGCTCACTGTGCGCCCTCCGTGGTCGTGAGCGTCTGCTCCGAGCCGGAGGCATCCGATTTCGATTCGGGCTTTCCGGACTTCGCTGACTCGAGCGCCGCCGCGACGGTGTCGAGAAGCTCGTTCCACGAGACGATGAACTTCTCGACGCCCTCCTTCTCGAGCAGCGCCGTCACCGCCTCGTAGGAGACGCCGACCGCGTCGAGCTTGTCGAGCACGTCATTGGCATCCTCATAGTTTCCAGTCACATTGTCGCCCGTGATGACGCCGTGATCGAAGGTGGCCTCGAGCGTCTTCTCCGGCATCGTGTTGACGACGTCCGCGACAGCGAGCTCCGTCACGTAGAGGGTGTCCGGGAGGCTCGGATCTTTCACTCCGGTCGAGGCCCAGAGTGGGCGCTGGCGATTCGCACCGGCGGCGATCAGACCCTGTGCGCGTTCGCTGTCGAACGCCTGCTCGAACACCTGGTAGGCGAGGCGCGCGTTGGCGATGCCGGCCTTGCTCTTCAAGCCGATCGCCTCTGGCGTGCCGATCGCAACCAACTGCTTGTCGATCTCGGTGTCGACCCTCGAGACGAAGAACGAGGCGACAGAGTGGATGGTGCTGAGCTCGTATCCGGCCGCCTTCGCCCGCTCGAGCCCGGTGAGGTAGGCGTTGATGACCTCGCGATGACGCTCGAGGCTGAAGATCAATGTCACGTTAACGCTGATCCCCGATCCAATGGTCTCCGTTATCGCCTCGAGCCCCTCGATCGTCGCCGGGATCTTGATCATGGCGTTCGGCCTGTCGACCTTGGCCCAGAGTTGCTTCGCCTGGGCGGATGTCGCGGCGGCATCGTGCGCGAAGCCCGGCTCCACCTCGATCGAGACGCGGCCGTCTTTGCCGCCGCTCGAGTCGTACACCGACCGGAAGATGTCACTCGCGTTCGCGACGTCGTCGGTCGTGATCTCGAACACCGCCTCGGTGACCGTCTTTCCGGCCGCGGCGAGTTCCGCGACCTGGGCGTCGTACGCCTCGCCCTTGGCGAGGGCACCGGCGAAGATCGTCGGGTTCGTCGTCACGCCGACGACGTTGCGCTCGGCGATCAGCTTCTGCAGGCCACCGGTGTTGATCCTCTCTCGCGACAGGTCGTCGAGCCAGATGCTCGTGCCCACGGCGGAGAGAGCTGCGGTCGGTGTTGTGTCTGTCATTGTCTTTTCCTTTGTTCGACGTCGTCGGTCCCGTGGCGGAGAGCCGCACGGGTCAGACGGCGGCGATCGATTCCCTGGCGGCGGAGATCGCGTGTTCGGTGGTCATGCCGAACTTCGCGAAGAGTGTCTTGTAGTCGGCGGATGCCCCGAAGTGCTCGATGGAGACGCTTCGGCCGGCGTCGCCGACGTAGGAGCGCCAGGTCAAATCACGACCGGCTTCGATCGAGACCCGTGCCCGAACGCTCTTCGGCAGGACCGAATCTCGGTACTCCGCGCTCTGCTCCTCGAACCATTCGAGGCACGGCGCCGAGACCACGCGGGCATTGATGCCTTCGGACTTCAGCTGCTTGCGGGCATCCACGGCGATCTGCACCTCGGACCCGGTCGCGATGAAGATCACGTCGGGAGTGCCGTTCGGAGCTTCCGCGAGCACGTAGGCTCCCTTCGCGACATGCCTGGCCGAGGCGAAGGTCTCGCCGCTCGCCGAGTCTTCGCCGCGCTCGAAGACCGGGATGTTCTGGCGGGTCAGCGCAATGCCGGCCGGTCCGTTGCGACGCGAGAGGATCGTCTTCCAGGCCCAGGCGGTCTCGTTGGCGTCACCCGGACGCACGATGTCGAGCCCCGGGATGGCACGCAGGGCAGCGAGCTGTTCGACCGGCTGGTGGGTCGGTCCGTCCTCTCCGAGCGCGACGGAATCATGCGTCCAGACGTAGATGGCCGGGGCCTTCATGAGTGCCGCGAGACGCACTGCGGGCCGCATGTAATCGCTGAAAATGAGGAAAGTTCCGCCGAACGGGCGAGTGTTCCCATGAAGCACGATGCCGTTGAGGATCGCGCCCATCGCGTGCTCGCGAATGCCGAAGTGCAGCACCCGGCCGTATGTGTTGCCCGTCCACTCGTGGGTCGAATGCTCGGCCGGCACGAACGATGCGACACCCTCGATGGTCGTGTTGTTCGACTCGGCGAGGTCGGCCGAGCCACCCCACAGTTCCGGGATGACCGGCCCGAGCGCATTAAGCACCTTGCCGGAAGCCGCGCGGGTCGAGACCTCCTTGCCGGCCTCGAAGACGGGGAGCGCTTGCTCGATGCCGTCCGGCAGGTCTCCCGACAGCACACGGTCGAGGAGGATCTTGCGTTCCGGGTTCGCCCCGGCCCAAGCCTCGAATTGCCCGTTCCATTCGGCGTGGGCCGCCTTGCCGCGGTCAACGGCCTTTCGGGTGTGCGCGAGCACCTCCGGATCGACGTCGAAGTTCTTCGCCGGGTCGAAGCCGAGCACCGCTTTCACCGCGGCGAGTTCGTCTGCTCCGAGCGCCGATCCGTGGATCTTGCCCGAGTTCTGCTTCTTCGGCGACGGCCAGCCGATGATGGTCTTCAGGATGATCAAAGAGGGCTTGGATGTCTCACCCTTCGCCGCCTCGATCGCCTCGCTCAGCGCCGCGACATCCTCGATGTACTGGCCAGTCTTCTTCCAGTCGACCACCTGCACGTGCCAGTGATATGCCTCATACCGTGCCTTCACGTCTTCGGTGAAGGCGATGTTCGTATCGTCTTCGATCGAGATCTGATTGCTGTCGTAGATCGCGATGAGGTTGCCGAGCTCCTGGTGGCCAGCGAGGGAGGAGGCCTCGCTTGAGACGCCCTCCTGCATGTCGCCGTCACCCGCCATCGCGTAGATGTAGTGGTCGAACGGGCTCTGGCCCTGCTCGGCATCCGGGTCGAACAGTCCGCGCTCGAACCGGGCGGCGTAGGCGAACCCGACGGCGGACGAGATACCCTGGCCGAGCGGCCCGGTCGTGATCTCGATGCCGTCGGTGTGACCGTATTCCGGGTGCCCCGGAGTCTTCGATCCCCAGGTGCGCAGCTGCTCGAGATCCTCGAGTTCGAGGCCGTAGCCGCCGAGGTAGAACTGCGTGTACTGGATGAGCGAGGCGTGACCGATCGAGAGGATGAAGCGATCGCGACCGATCCAGGTGCTATCGCTCGGGTCGCGGCGCATGACCTTTTGGAAGAGGAGGTACCCGACGGGGGCGAGGCTCATCGCCGTGCCCGGATGCCCGTTGCCCACCTTCTCGACGGCATCCGCCGCGAGGATCCTGGCCGTATCGACGGCCTTCTCATCAATGGGATCCCACTGGAATGCTGCCACGAGACTGTCGACCCTTCTCTTGCACGGCAGGATCTTTCCGATCGTGCCGCTGTCGTTGTTGCACTCACCGGTCTTCTTCGGCACCACCGCGACAGCCCATCCGTTGCTGTGCTCCGGGGAGCGTAGCGGCGGGAGACCGGGCGAGGAACCTGCGGCTGGCAAGCACTTGCAAGTATAGAGAAGCCGCGGGCCCTACCGGAGTATTCCGGCGGGTGCCCCGAGCTTTCGCACAGACGCTACACCGTATGCTCGATCACGGGGCAGTCCACGGTGGTTAGAGGAGTAATGGATCTAGCGGTACAGGCGCGTGAGCGCGTCGGGCCAGCGCGAAAGGCGCGGGCGTATATCGCACTCACCAAACCGCGGGTGATTGAGCTTCTCCTCGTTACGACCGCACCGGTGATGATCCTCGCCGAACGCGGCATCCCGAATCTCTGGCTCGTTCTCGCCACGCTCGTCGGCGGTGCCTTGAGCGCGGGGTCGGCCGGGGCCTTCAACTGCTTTATCGACCGGGATATCGACCGGGTGATGAAGCGCACGAGTGCGCGTCCGCTCGTCACAGGAGAACTGAGCGACCGGGAAGCGCTTGTCTTCGCCTGGGTGCTCGGCGTCACCTCCACTGCCTGGCTCGGCCTGCTCGTGAACTGGCTTGCCGCCGCGCTCTCTGTCGCGGCCGTGCTCTTCTACGTGCTCGTCTACACGCTGGTCCTGAAGCGCCGCACCCCGCAGAACATCGTCTGGGGTGGCGCCGCCGGGTGCATGCCGGTGCTGATCGGGTGGGCGGCCGTGACCGACTCGCTCAACTGGGTTCCGGTCATCCTGTTCGGCATCGTCTTCCTCTGGACCCCTCCCCACTACTGGCCGCTCTCGATGCGCTATCGGGACGACTACGCAGCAGTGAACGTTCCGATGCTCGCTGTCGTCCGCGGTCGAACGGTCGTCGGCCTCCAGGTGGTGCTCTACGCGTGGGCCACCGTCGCCTGTTCGCTGCTGCTGATCCCGGTCGCGCACATGGGCATCCTCTATTCGGCCGTCGCCCTCGTCTCCGGCGGCTGGTTCGTGTACGAGTCGCACCGTCTCTACTCGATGGCGATCCGTCACGACGAGGTGCACCCGATGCGGGTCTTCCACAGTTCGATCACCTACCTGACGGTGCTGTTCGTCGCCGTCGGGGTCGACCCGCTCCTCCCGTTCTTCCGTTTCTGACACCTTCTAGGCAGGTTCACCATCTTCACTCCCTTCGGCTGGCTCGCCGAGCGCGTCACCCTCGGCCGGCGAGCGTTGCGCTGGGGAACGACCGCCGCGCTCGTGGTGAGCATCCTCATTGTGCTGAGCGGGGGAGTCGTGCGCGTCACGGCATCAGGACTCGGATGCCCGACCTGGCCCTACTGTGATGCGACGTCGCTCGCCCCGACGCCGGCCCTCGGCATCCACGGTGTCATCGAATTCGCGAACCGGGTCTTCACCGGCGTGCTCATCATCGCCGTCGGCTGGGCCATCGTCGCGGCGCGCCTTCAGAAGCCGCGAAATCGTGGACTGACTCGGCTCGCCTGGTCGCAATTCTGGCTCGTCGTCGCCAACGCGGTCGCCGGCGGAATCTCGGTGCTCGCCAAGCTGAACCCGTGGGTCGTCGCGTTCCATTTCCTGCTCGCCATGGCGCTGCTCACCACCACAACGCTCACCTGGCACCGTGCACGCCAGCC
>JAYVNU010000160.1:0-4710 GCA_043758345.1 Lacisediminihabitans sp. | reverse complement strand
GCACTGAGGTCTGGCGTCACGGCACGACCCTACCCGCTGGCCCTCCGATATTCTTGGCGAATGGCCGTCCTCCCGATTCAAATCACGGGCAATCCCGTGCTCCACGCCCGCGCATCCGAAGTCACTTCGTTCGATCTCACTCTGGCGGCCCTTGTCGCCGACATGTTCGAGACGATGGAAGCCGCACCGGGCGTGGGACTCGCGGCGCCACAGGTCGACATCCCGCTTCGACTCTTCGTATTCAACTGGACGGATGATGACGACACCCTCTGGCACGGCGTCGCGATCAATCCAACCCTGTGGGTGAGCCCGGTGCCGATCGGACCGGCGGATGAAGAAAAGGAATCCGAAGGCTGCCTCTCGGTGCCCGGCGAACGGTATGCACTCCGGCGATCGGAACTCGCCATCCTCACGGCTGTCGATCTCGACCAGAAGCCGTTCGAGATCCGAGCGGAAGGATGGCTCGCCCGCATCTTCCAGCACGAATACGATCATCTCGAGGGCGTGCTTTACGTGGACCGTCTCGATCACGCGGCGGGTAAGGCTGCGGCAAAGGCGGTAAAGAAGAGTGGCTGGGGCGAGCCCGGGTTGAGCTGGATGCCGGGGATCGACGACCTCGAGGGGTAGCAGTCGCTGGGGTGTCTCTCCTCGTCGTGGGACCCCGACTCCTCCTTCACGCCGCCTTTATCGCCTTATAGTCCACAGATTTGACAGAGGGCGCTCAGTCTGAATTCGACTCTAAAACAGTAGGGGCACGCCGTTAACTGAAGCTTTGTCCCGAGCCTTCCTCGGAGGTGTCCTTCGACACATCGCTTGATGGCGCGCGTCGAGCGTTAGATCTCGTGGCGGGATGCTCTCGATTGACGAGCGCTCTTTCCGACCTCGATTTGTTACGCATCCAACGCGAGCTTTCTGACCTCGCCCGCGGACTCGGGGCCAACGCTGCGATTGTCGCGGGTGAGATAAGTCACCGGTCCCGGCGCGAGCTCGGTTATGCCGGGCTCGCCCAACGGGAGGGGTTTCGAACTCCCGAGGCGCTGATCCGCCACGAGACCGGGTCGACGGCACGTAATGCCGCCGCCCTCGTTCAGGCCGGCACTATGGCACGCGACTCCGGGGCAGTCGAGGCTTTGTCGAGTGCCGAACCATGGTTTCGAAAGGTCGGCGCGGCTGTCGCAGCGGGAAGCCTCTCCGTGGACGCTGCACGTGCCATCCGCATCGGGCTCGGCGCGCCATCCGAACGTGCCGGTTCGGTGACTCCTGGTGATCTTGCGAGCGCTGCCCAGCTCCTCGTGATTGAGGCCGCACGACTCGACGCGGACGAGTTGTTGCGCTGTGCTCGCCGCCCACGAGACGAACTGGACGAGGCCGGCATCGCAGATCGCGAGCGGGCGGCGTTCGAGGAGCGGTCTGTGCGCCGCACACGGCGGCCCAATGGACTCTCGTGGTACATCATCGACCCGGATATCGAGTCCGCCGCCTTCTGGGACGACGTCTACGACTCGCTCACGTCGCCTCGCCCTGGAGGCGTGCGCTTCGTCGATGACGCCGACAAGGCCAGGGCTGAGGGGATCTCTTCCGACGAGCGGACAACGGACCAGTATGTGCACGATTCGTTTACGCAATTGCTTCGGATTGCAGTGAGCGCGGAGACCGGTGACAGCAGGCGCATCCTCGGCTCTCGACAGCCATCGGTGCGGGTTCTGGTCACCAGGACGGCACTCGAGACCAGGCAGGGTCATGGACGTATCGAAGGATGCGACATTCCGATTTCCCTCGAGACCGTGGAGCACATTGCCTGCGAATCCGGCACGGTGCAGCTCGACTTCGACGAATCGGGTCACCGCCTCGATCTCGGTCGCGAGCAGCGGCGCTATTCGAAACGCCAACGGATCGCGCTCGCCGCCGCGCAGGGCGGGTGCATGTTCGGGGACTGTGATCGGCCACCCCGCTGGTACGAAGCGCATCACACAAACCATTGGAAACGGGATCACGGAGAGACGAACATCCTGGACGGAGTGCTTTTGTGTCGGTATCACCACCTGCTCGTTCACAATAAAGGCTGGGAGACCGCACAGGATGAGGCAGGATTCTGGCTGATTCCACCCCGAGAGGTTGATGCGAACCAGCGGCCACGCCTCATGCCCTCGAAGAGGGCCGCCCTTCGCGACCTGAGACTGCTCAGTGCCTAGGCGGGATATGGCGGCGGGATGCGGCGGCGGGATGTGGCAGTGCGGTGTGGGCCGAGAGAGGCTGGACGCTGTGGCTTCCGGCCTAGAAGACTGCTCGGATGAGAGCAGCCGCCGCTGCCGCCGCGACCACGACGACGATAAACGGGACCCGCAGCGCGAGCAGGAGAGCGGCTACGGCTAGCGCGGGAAGTCGCGCATCGACGACAATGCGGCTTCCCGAACCGAGCGTCTGCACGGCGATCAGCGCCGCGAGCAGGGCGACCGTCAGCAGGTTCGCGATGCGGGCCGGGGCGGGCTTCTTGAGGAGTGAGGGAGGCACAAGGTACCCGGCGATCTTGAGCGACAGGCACGCCAAAGACGCGATAATCACGATGAGCCACAGCGTCACGAGAGGGCACCGGTCATGAGAGGGCGCCGGTCACGAGCGAATCCTGACATGCGAGGCACTCGGGCAGGAGCGAATAGGGTCATGTCGGAATTCCCGGGGGATCGGGTTGGGGACTCGGACTGCCGAACCAGTTGAACCCGCCCACGATTACCGCGACTATTCCTGCAACAAGCACCGGCAGGCCGGGGATCAACACCGGAGTGGTTGCCGCGGCGATCACCGCGGCGGCAGCGGCGACTGCGATCGTCTGCAACTGGCGCAGGCGGGGCCATAACAGGCCGAGGAAGGCGGCCGCGGCAGCAGCATCCAAACCGTACACGCGCACATCGCCCAGGGCATTACCGATGAGCGCACCGAGGAGCGAGGTGAGGTTCCAGCCAATGAAAACCGAAAGCGCAGTCACCCAGAATCCGACGCGCTGGCTGCGAAGCGTGGGCTGGCTAGTGGCAACCGCGGAGGACTCGTCGATGGTTACCCACGCCGCAGCGAATCGGCGCCACCGGCCGGCGCCGATGATCGGAGCGACGCGGATGCCGTAGATACCATTGCGGATACCGAGGATGGCAGCGCTCGCGATGGCCGCCGGCCCGGCTGCCACTCCCCCGGTGGCGATAACCCCGACCAGAGCAAACTGCGAGCCGCCGGTGAACATCAACAGGCTCATTACGCAGGTCTGCCAGACATCGAGTCCGGCAGCTACTGCCAAAGCCCCGTAGGAGATACCGTAGGCGGCTGCGCTAAGCCCTACGGCCACGCCCTTACGAGCGGTGGCGCGGTCATCCGTGTTCCAGCGGGACGCGCCCGAGGCTGCCTGATCGTCGGCTGGCTGATCGTCGGCGGGGGGTCCGGGTTCAGTCCTGGCCATCGCGCAGATTAACGCCGTGCACGCCGTTGTCGTAGCGGATCGACGGGAATACCGCCGACACAGTGAAACCAACGCCAGGCAGCATCTTGGCGTTGAGGATGCCCCGGTACAGTGCGGCGCGCTCCCGCATCTCACTCATCCCGGGGCCAACTATGACCTCGGTGAGGGCATCCCAGTCATCCTGGAAGGTGTAGGTGCGACTCTGCGCAAGTTTGTCGGGGTCGAGTCCCTCACGCCGAGCGGCCGCACGCACGCCGTCGTCATCGATCACCACCTGCAGCCCCTCGTCAGTCCAAGTTGAGGTGATGCGTACCCGCGTGCCGGCTCCACCATATTTGAGCGCATTGGAGAGCGACTCCTGCACGATGCGAAATACCGCGAGCTGCGGGCCATCACCGAGAACGAAGGGCTCGCCATTCTCGGAGAAGGTGATCTCGAGGCCCGCATCCCTCATCACGTCGAAAAGCTCGCGGGTCATGTCGGTGCGGGGCTCCGGCAACGTGTCGTCGACCGGACCGCCGACGATGGTCATCACCCGGCGCAGGTCGGCGAGCGTCGAGCGGGCGGCCTCGGCGATCGTGGCTGAAGCGCGCACGGCGGCTCCGGCATCCGCGGTGGCGGCATACTGCGCTCCATCGGCCTGGCTGACAATCGTCGAGACGGAGTGCACCGCCACCTCATGCAATTCGCGAACAATGCGCAGCTTGCCGAGTTGCTCCTGAAGCGAGGCTTCAAGATCGAGGTTGTCACGCTCGGCATCCACCCGAGTGAAATACTGACGTCGCCGGCCACGGGCAGCACGGATCCAAAGTACGAGGAAGACTATCGAAAGCACGAAAAAAATCGCGGATGTTGCGCTGAGCAGAATTATCAGCAGCATTGAATGCTGCTGCAGCCAGATGTTCACTCTGTTCTCCCTCTGGCTGACAACGACCTGCTGACAACGACGTGCTGACACATTGAGGTTATCGCGAACCAGTGGCGGCGACGTGCCGCCGCGATTCGCAATATCAGCCGCTCGGGAGCTATCGGGCCCAACAGCGAGCGGGCCAATCAGCGAGCAGGCCAAGAATCTATACGATGGGCGGCTGCGGCCAGGCGTTCACCCGCAGAACCTCGAGCCGGGCTCGATAGTCCTTCTCGTCGATGTCACCCCGCGCAAATCGCTCGGCAAGGGTCGACTCGGCTGCGCGGGATGGACCACCCCCGTTGCCGCCACCAACACCGCCGACGAAGCCGGGGTGAAAGTATCCGCCGTACTGCGA
>JAYVNU010000159.1:0-4719 GCA_043758345.1 Lacisediminihabitans sp. | reverse complement strand
GGGCATCCCCCACTGGGGCCTCTGGCACCCGGCCGGCCCGGGTCTCCGCGCCGGCGGCGTCCGCTGCGTCGAACTAGGCGACCGCGATGGTCGACACGGTCAGCTGGCGACCGAAGGCCGGTGAGATACCGCAGCAACCGGGGGTGTATCGCTTTCGCGACGCGACCAGCCGGGTGCTCTATGTTGGCAAGGCGAAGAACCTTCGGGCACGGCTGAGTAACTACTTCGCGCCTCTCGCGAGCCTCCACGAGCGCACCCGGCGGATGGTGCTGAGTGCAGCATCCGTCGAGTGGACCGTCGTCGGCACCGAGTTCGAGGCGCTCTCTCTCGAGTTCACCTGGATCAAGGAGTTCGACCCGCCGTTCAACGTGCAGTTTCGCGACGACAAGTCGTACCCCTACCTCGCCATCACACTCGGTGACACGGTTCCTCGGGTGCTCGTCACCCGCAACCGCGGGCTGAAGGGTGCCCGATACTTCGGCCCGTACACGAAGGTCTGGGCCATCCGCGAGACCGTCGACCTGATGCTCAAGGCATTCCCGATGCGCAGCTGTTCCGACGCGACTTACAAGCGGGCCGAGCAGACCGGGCGGCCATGCCTGCTCGGTGACATCGCCAAGTGCGCCGCACCGTGCGTCGGGCGGGTGACCAAAGAGGAACACAAATCGATCGCCCTCGACTTCGCCTCCTTCATAGGTGGCAACGACTCGAAGTACATCTCCGAGGTGCAGCGCCGCATGAGGGCATCCGCAGTCACCCAGGACTACGAGTCGGCCGCCCGCTATCGCGACCAGCTTGCCGCTCTCGAGACGGCCCTGTCGAAGAGCACTGTCGTCCTTGCCGAAGATGTAGACGCCGACGTGTTCGGCATCGCCCACGACGAGCTCGCCGCGGCCGTGCAGCAGTTCACCGTGCGCGGCGGGCGCATCCGTGGTGTGCGCAGCTGGGTCGTCGACAAGGAGCTCGATCTCGAGCTGGCCGAGCTGGTGGATACCGTGGTGCAGAACGCGTACGAGGGCGAGAATCCACCGGCCAAACTGGTCGTCGTTCCCGAGCTCCCCGATGACGCGAAAGAGCTCGAGCTCTGGCTGACGCAGCTGCGAACCGAACGCCAGTCGACCGGAAAGGTCGTTCTGCGTGTCGCCCAACGCGGAGAGCTCGCCGCCCTCGCTCAGACCGTCGCGACCAACGCGAAGAACGCCCTCATCCTCTACAAGACCCGCCGGAGCGGGGATTTCGTCGCGCGATCCCAGGCCCTTGCCGACATCCAGGACGCCCTCGAAATGCCGGACGCCCCGCTGCGCATGGAGTGCTACGACGTGTCACACCTCAGCGGAACCAACATCGTCGCGTCGATGGTGGTCTTCGAAGACGGCCTGCCGCGCAAAGACCAGTACCGGCGCTTCAGCATCCCGAACTCCACCGATGACACGGAGTCGATCTATCAGACGCTCAGTCGACGGCTCGCCTACATCGATGCCCCGGTGGTCGAGGCTGTCGAGACCCCCGACACCACGATTGTCGAGTCTGTCGAGACCCCCGACGAGGTGAAGCGCCAGCGGTTCGCCTACCGTCCGAACCTTGTCATCGTCGACGGTGGCCAGCCGCAGGTCGCAGCCGCGAAGCGCGCGCTCGAGGATGCGGGGGTAACCGGCATCCAGCTCTGCGGCATCGCCAAGCGTCTCGAGGAGATCTGGCTGCCCGACTCCGACTACCCCGTCATCCTTCCCCGCAACAGCGACGCACTCTTCCTCATCCAGCGCATCCGTGACGAGGCTCATCGGTTCGCCATCACCTACCAGCGCCAGCGCCGCAAGAAAGATGTCAGCTCGGTGCTCGGTGAGATCCCCGGCCTCGGCCCGGCACGGGTTCGCGAGCTGCTCCGGCACTTCGGTTCCGTGACGCAGCTGAAAACCGCGGACACGGAGAAGATCGCCGAGGTGCACGGCGTCGGTCCGGCGCTCGCCCAGGTCATCTACGAACAGCTGCGCCGGTGATGGCGGATGCGGCAGTGTTGCCGGGCGCGGCAGTGATCTCGGATTCCGGACCGTTCGGGTCACCCGCTCGAAACCCGGACGTAACCCGGCCTCGCTACGCTTCGAAGAGCGACGATCACGGAAGCAGACGGGCATGATGCAGCGATGAACGGCGACCAGGAGGTCCTGATCGTCACCGGCATGTCGGGGGCGGGGCGCTCGACGGTCGGAAATGCCCTCGAAGATCTCGGCTGGTACGTCGTCGATAATCTTCCTCCGCAGATGCTCCGCCCTCTTGTCGAGCTCGCCGGGCGAGTTGGCAGCACGCTGCCGAAGGTCGCGGTCGTCGTCGACGTGCGCGGCGGCAGCCTCTTCTCCGACCTGCAGGAGATCGTCGAGTCGCTTCGCGAGGCCACGCCGGTTCGCGTGCTGTTCCTCGAGGCGACCGACTCCGCTCTGGTGCGCAGGTTCGAACAGGTGCGTCGCCCTCATCCGCTCCAGGGCGACGGAACGCTCCTCGACGGGATCGGGGAGGAGCGTCAGCGGATGCTGGCCCTCCGCGAGCTGAGCGACATCATCGTCGATACGTCGGAGCTCAACATCCACCAGCTGGCGACGAAGATCACCGAGACCTTCTCCGACAGCGAGACACCCGGACTCCAGCTCTCGATCATGAGTTTCGGCTTCAAGTACGGACTCCCGGCCGATGCCGACCTCGTCGCCGACATGCGCTTCCTGCCGAACCCCTTCTGGGTGCCGGAACTCCGGGCGAACAACGGCCTCGACGCTGAGGTGAGCGACTACGTCTTCGCCCAGGCCGGGGCCGAAGAATTCCTCGACAGTTACACGAAGGCCCTCGTCCCGGTGCTCGCCGGGTATCAGCGTGAGAACAAGAGACACGCTACGATCGCCATTGGATGCACGGGCGGCAAGCACCGCTCGGTTGCGGTTGCCGAGCGGCTCGCAGGCATCCTGCGGCACCAGCCGGGCGTCGCGGTCAGCATCAAACATCGCGATCTCGGCCGCGAATAGTGTGACGGCTCCGGAATCCAGCCCTCTCGTTTGACGGCCGAACCGGCTCACAAGTCACATGTCATACAGGATAGTAAGGAACACCGATTGGCTCTCACCGCCGATGTCAAAGACGAACTCGCTCGCATCGATGTGAGCAAGACCACGGTTCGCGCCGCAGAACTCGCGACCATCCTCCGGTTCTCCGGCGGACTGCACATGATCTCCGGACGCATCGCCGTCGAGTCGGAGCTCGACACAGCCCAACTCGCCCGCCGGGTTCGGAAAGATCTCGCGGAGCTTTACGGAGTCAAGAGCGAGATCTCCGTGATCTCGGCATCCGGACTCCGCCGTACGAGTCACTATCTCGTTCGCGTGCTTGACGGTGGGGAGACCCTCGCCCGCCAGACCGGACTGCTCGACGCCCGCCGACGCCCCATCCGCGGACTTCCGAACAAGCTCACCACCGGCAGCAGGGAAGAGCTCGCCGCCGTCTGGCGAGGAGCCTTTCTCGCACACGGTTCGCTTACCGACCCCGGTCGATCGGCGGCGCTCGAGATCACCTGCCCCGGCAACGAGTCCGCAATGGCGCTCGTCGGTGCGGCCGGACGGCTGAAGATCTCTGCCAAGGCGCGCGAGGTGCGTGGCGTGCACCGGGTCGTGATCCGTGATGGTGAAGCGATCAGCGCGATGCTCGTGCACATGGGAGCACACTCGACCGTTCTGAACTGGGAGGAGCTCCGTCAGCGCCGTGAGGTGCGTGCCACAGCGAACCGTCTCGTGAACTTCGACGATGCGAATCTCCGACGGTCGGCCCAGGCTGCGGTCGCCGCCTGCGCTCGCGTCGAACGCGCTCTCGAGATTCTCGACGGCAATGTTCCGGAGCACCTCCGCTACGCCGGCGATCTGCGTCTGCGGTTTCGCGACTCGAGCCTCGACGAGCTCGGTCATCATGCGGACCCGCCGATGACGAAGGATGCCGTTGCGGGTCGCATCCGCCGCCTCCTCGCGATGGCGGACAAGGTGGCGGTCGACCTCGGAATCCCGGGTACCGACGCGAATCTGCCGCCGGATTACGACGACGCCTGAACACCGTCTGAACGTGAGGCAAGCATCCGGGGGGAGGTCCCGTCGACGCGGGTAGAGTTAAGACGGCCCGGTAGTTGGCGCCCTTCACGCCCCCGGGGTCAACGACAAAGGAGATCGCACTATGGCTGATTACACGCTTCCCGAACTCAAGTACGACTACGCGGCGCTTGCGCCGAGCATCAGCGGCACCATCATGGAGCTGCACCACTCCAAGCATCACCAGACCTATGTGACGGGCGCGAACACCGCGCTCACGCAGCTCGCCGAGGCTCGCGAATCCGGCAACCTCGCCAACGTGAACAAGCTGGAGAAAGACCTCGCCTTCAACCTCGGCGGCCACATCAACCACTCCATCTTCTGGACGAACATGTCTCCGGATGGCGGGGACAAGCCGACGGCTGACCTCGCCGCGGCGATCGACGACCAGTTCGGCTCGTTCGACGCATTCATGGCGCAGTTCACCGCCGTCGGTCTCGGCGTGCAGGGCTCAGGCTGGGCGGTTCTCGCCTATGACTCCATCGGTAAGAAGCTCGCTATCTTCCAGCTTTTCGATCAGCAGGGCAACGTGCCGCTCGGTCTCGTCCCTCTGCTCATGCTCGACGTGTGGGAGCACGCCTACTACCTCGACTACAAGAACGTGCGC
>JAYVNU010000158.1:0-14115 GCA_043758345.1 Lacisediminihabitans sp. | reverse complement strand
GTGCTCGAGGTCATCGATGTGGTCGAACCGCATCCGGAGGCCGGCCAGGTGCGCATCGCCGTTCGCGCCGCGGGGCTCAACGCCTTCGATTTCAAGGCGAGGTCGAGCTCCGCGATGATGCCGAAAAGCACGCTTCCCCGCGGGCAGGGATTCGAGTTCGCCGGGGTGGTGGACGAGATCGGCGCGGATGTCTCGGACCTCGCCGTGGGAGACGAGGTGCTCGGCTTCACCGACTTCGCCGCCCAGGCCGACTATGTCGTCGTCGCTTCGAACCGGGTCGCTCCGAAGCCTGCTGCGCTCGACTGGGCGACGGCCGGGGGCATCGGTCTGGTCGGCAACACCGCGATGCGCTCCCTGGATGCCGTGGCTCTCGCACCCGGCGAGACCGTACTGGTGAGCGCGGCCGCCGGCGGGGTCGGACTGATCGCCTCCCAGCTCGCCCTGCGGGCCGGCGCGACGGTGATCGCAACGGCGAGCCCGGCGAACCACGACTTCCTTCGCGGTCTCGGCGTCATCCCTGTCGCCTATGGTCCAGGGCTCGCGAGCCGGCTGCGGGATGTCGCGCCGCAGGGCATCGACGCCGTGCTCGACAACGCGGGCGAGGAGACGGTGCTCGCCGCCCTCGAACTCGGAGTCTCCCCGACGCGCATCAACACGATCGTCTACTTCGAGGGCGAAGCGAAATACGGGATCTCCACGATCGGCGGGGGTGCGAAGACGGCCGAGCAACTCTCGCGGCTCGCGGACCTCGTCGCCTCCGGAGCGCTGGTGCTGCCTATCGCCGCGACCTACCCGCTGGCCGAGGTGCGCGCAGCCTACGAACAGCTCGAGGGGCGCCACGTGCTCGGCAAAATCGTGTTGCTCGTTCCGTAGCCGCGTGCGCCGCGCCCGGCGGCCGCGCCCTGCCCGTCGCTAGAACCGGTCCGATGCGGCTGGGTCGCTTCGGCACCCGGACCGGGTCGAGAAGCCTCTTTTCGGCTGACTTCATGGGCAAAAATCCGCGCACGGGTGGCTTTTCGACGGCCAGCCCGTTTCGGCCAGCCCGTTTCGGCCAGACCGTTTCGGCCAGACCGTTTCGGCCAGACTCTTTCGCCCGGGTCCGGCGCGGCCGTCCGGCTGGCGCGTCAGCTCGCGACGGGCCTCGGTGGGAACAGCGCCGAGATCTTTGCCAGGTCTTCGGCTGTCGGATTCCAGGCGGTCGCGGCCTCGGCATTCTGCACGATCTGCTCCGGCCTCGTCGCCCCAGCGATCACACTCGTCAGTCCGGGCTGAGCGAGCAGCCAGGCGAGAGTCGCGGCCAGCATCGTCACGCCGCGGCGGTCGCAGAACGCCCGGTACTTCTCCATCGCCTCCCAGGGAACGGTATCGAGCACCTGCGGACGGATCGCCATGATCCGACTGTCGGCGGGCCCGCCCTCGCGACTGTACTTGCCGGTGAACAGCCCGTTGTAGAGCGGAAAGAACGGCAGGAATCCGAGGCCGTAGTGGTTCACGGCCGGCAGCAGCTCGTCTTCGACGCCGCGCACGAGCAGCGAGTACTCATTCTGCGCGGAGATGAACTTCGGGTGGCCGCCGAGGATCGCGCGGTATTCGGCATCCGCAACCTGCCAGCCGGTGAGATTCGAGTGACCGATGTAGCGCACCTTGCCCTCGGTGATCAGGTCGTCGAGCACCGAGAGGGTCTCCTCGATCGGCGTCGACGGGTCGGGCGTATGCAGCTGATAGAGGTCGATCCAGTCGGTCTGTAGTCGACGCAGGGATGCCTCGACCGCCAGCCGAACGTAGCGCCGCGAGCCGCGCGCACCCCAGTCGGGCCCGTTGGCTCCGCCCATGTCGAGCCCGAACTTCGTCGCGAGCACGATCTCGTGTCGCCGCCCCTTGAGCGCAACACCCATCAGGGTCTCGCTGAGGCCGCGCTCGGAGCCGTAGATGTCCGCGGTATCGAACAGCGTTATCCCGGTGTCGATCGCCGCATGAATCAGTGCGTCAGTGCCGGCCTGGGTCTCGCTCACCGTCTTTGCACGGCCGAAATTATTGCAGCCGAGGCCGATCGACGAGACGACGAGTCCGGAGTCGCCGAGGGTGCGGTAGTCGATTTCAGTCATGAATCAAGCCTATGCTCGCCGCTCCCCTCCTCCCCAGCATTACCATCGCGGGTGTCAGCCCCATGTCCGAAATGCGCCAGTATGACGTTTCGGAGGGCAACTACAGTCGTGACATGAGTTCCAGCAGAAACACCATCGCCGCCGCCATTGCACCCCGTCACATCAGACGTGTCGCCTCCCCCATCGGGCGCCTTGAGCTGACCGGAGACGGGTCGGCGGTCACCTCCCTGACCATCGAGAAAGACGGGCACCTCCCGTTGGAGTTCGAACCTGAACACAGCGATCGTGTGCTTGATTCTGCGGCGAAACAGCTGACCCAGTACTTCGCCGGCACACGAACACGGTTCGATGTTCCCGTGCGTGTCGGCGGCACCGAGTTTCAGCGCGCGGTCTGGAACCACCTGAACTCGCTCCAGTTTGGCGAGGTCATCTCTTACGGCGAGCTCGGCCGGGTCACTGGCCGGGCAACAGCCGGCCGCGCGGTCGGCGGCGCGGTCGGAGCCAATCCGGTTCCGATCATCGTGCCGTGTCACCGTGTGCTCGCGAGCAACAACCGCATCACCGGCTACAGCGGCGGAAACGGCATCCCGACGAAGGTCTGGCTGCTCGCCCACGAGGGCATCGAAGCGCGTGCCTGATTCGGTCGAGAGCGGGCTGGTCGAGAGCGAGCTGGTCGAGAGCGAGCTGGACTCCCGTGCCGGATCTGCGGTCGTCACGGGCGACGACGGGATCCCGCGGTGCGCCTGGGGCTCGAACGACGCCGAATATCGCCGTTACCACGACGAGGAGTGGGGCACCCCGCTGCACGGCGACCAGCCGCTCTTCGAGAAGCTCAGCCTCGAAGGATTCCAGGCCGGACTCTCCTGGATCACAATCCTGCGTCGCCGCCCGACCTTTCGTCTCGCGTTCCACGACTTCGATATCGATGCGGTTGCCGCCCTCCACGACGAGGACGTCGAGAGACTCATGCTCGACACCGGCATCATCCGCAACCGGGCGAAGATCCTCGCTACGATCTCGAACGCGCGGCTGACGCGCGAGCTGATTTCTGAAGACTCCGGTGCGCTTGACAGGCTGATGTGGAGCTTCGCGCCCCCGCGGCGTCCCTCCCCGCCGAAGGGATTCGGCGACGTACCCGCGATCACCCCCGAGTCGACCGCACTGAGCAAACGACTGCGCAAGCTCGGCTTCCGTTTCGTCGGGCCGACCACGCTCTACGCGCTGATGCAGTCGAGCGGCATGGTCGACGATCATCTCGAGGGTTGCTGGCGTGCTAGCTGAGCGGATGTTGCTGGCGCGCGAGCTGAGCGGATGTTGCTGGCGCACGAGCCGAGCGGGCGTTGCTGGCGTGCGAGCTGAGCGGATGTTGCTGGCGCGCGAGCCGAGCGGGCGCTGCAGCAGCTGATCATGGCGCCGACCTCGGCTGCGCCGGCTGCCCGCATCGCCCCGACCCTCGCCGTCGAAAAGCCACCTTCGGCGTCATTTTCAAGTGAGTTTCCAGGTCGAAAGTGGCTTCTCGACAAGCATCTCGGTGTCACGCGGATGTCGCACGCCACCGCACCGTCGGGCGGCGCGGCCGCAGTCATCGCCCCGCGACGATCTCCGCCACCACGAGCTCGAGTTCGCCTGGAGCGCCGATCGAGAGGGGGATGTCCTCTGCTCTGGCCCAGGCAAGAAGTGAGTCGACATCGGCGTGATCGATTCCTGCTCGGATGATCGCGCGCACGAATTCGCCCTTACCCTTCTTGTTGAAATGGTTGAGCGCTCGACGCTGACCGTCCGCTGCCAGGGCCACCACCCGCAGACAGTAGCTTGCAGGTGGCGCGGGGCCGAGCTCGACGTAGGCTTCCGAGCGTAGGTCGAGAACGAGCCCGCCGCGCGCCGCGATCGCTGCGGCGATCGGCTCGCGCCAGGTCTTCTTCAGCGACAGTCCCGGCAACCGCGAATCGTGCGACAGCCGATAGGCGGGAATCGGGTCGGCTGCACCGAGGAGCCCGAACAGCGTCGAATGGATGACGACGTGCCGGTCAGCAAATGCCCGCTGCCCGATATCGAGGCCGACCACATCGAGGGCGTCGTACAGCACGCCGGTGTACCGCTCGATCGCCGGCATCGTCGGCGACGATCCGAGGGTGCGATTGCGAATCAGTTCGAAGTGTTGGGACTTGCCGAGCTTCAGGGCCCCCGCCATGGTAGAGAGGTTGCGAGCGAGGCGACGGGTCGCGGCGAGTACCGCTCGCCGCGACGGCGTGAGGGACGAAAAGGACAGCAGCGCGAGATCGAGGGTGGCGCCATCCACTCCACCGTCACGTTTCGTCTCGGACGGCGGGAGCAGAAGCAGCACTATCCGGTGAGGAAGGCGAACGCGGTCTCGATATTCGCCCCGAGCGAGTTGACGGTGTCGAGTCGGATGCGCGGAATCGCGGCGCTCGATCCCGACCACTCCGAGTATTCGTCGAGACTCTGCTCGACAGCGTGCCACGACGGCTCGTCGACGTGCGTCAAGTCGCGGTAGCGAGACTCGAGCCGTTCGCGGTGCAGCATCGGATCGGAGCACATGACCTCGATGAACCGCAGCGCTTCGCCCTTTTCGAGCGCGAGCGTCACCCACTGTTCACGGGCCGGGTCGACGGCGTTGACGGCATCGACGATCACATGATGACCGGAGTCGAGCACCAGCCCGGCGATGGTCTCTGCGACCAGATAGGCAGCAAGCCCGGTTGGTTGGTCGCCATTGATTCCGGCGCTCAGGATCGCGTTCTCGATCGGGTCGACGGACACGACAGATGCACCCAGCCGGCTGCCGAGCACACCGGCGACCGTACTTTTTCCCGTGCCCGGGAGCCCTGCCATTGCGATCAGCACCGTTCGACCCTCCCTCGATTCGGCCCGTGTAAAGCTGAGGATCAGCCTGAGACGAGCTCGGCGTTCCTGGCGACGATCGTCACGATATCGTGGTCGACCGACAGGAAACCGTCTTCCGCGTTCGCCCTGATAGACGCACCCTCCGACGTGATTCGGACCTCACCGGCAGCGAGGATCGACAGCATCGGCTGGTGTCCGGGAAGGATACCGATCTCGCCCTCCACCGTGCGGGCGACCACCATCGAGGCGGTGCCGGTCCAGACCTCATGGTCTGCCGACACCACACTCACCCGCAGTTCACGGGCACCGAGTTCGGCCATGATCAGCCGTTCTCCTTCTGGATCTTCGCCCACTGCTCTTCGACATCCGAGATGGACCCGACGTTGAAGAATGCCTGCTCGGCCACCTGGTCGAATTCGCCCTTGGTGATCGCATCGAACGACTCGATGGTGTCTTTCAGCGCGACAGTCGACCCCTCGACACCGGTGAACTTCTTCGCCATGTAGGTGTTCTGGGAGAGGAACTGCTGGATGCGGCGCGCGCGCGAGACGGTGATCTTGTCTTCCTCAGAGAGCTCGTCGACACCGAGGATCGCGATGATCTCCTGCAGTTCCTTGTTCTTCTGCAGGATCGCCTTGACGTTCGTCGCGACGCGGTAGTGGTCAGCACCCAGGTAACGCGGGTCGAGGATGCGGCTCGTGGACGTCAGCGGGTCGACGGCCGGGTAGAGACCCTTCGATGCGATCTCGCGGCTGAGCTCGGTCGTCGCGTCGAGGTGGGCGAATGTCGTGGCCGGCGCCGGGTCGGTGTAGTCGTCGGCCGGAACATAGATCGCCTGAAGCGAGGTGATCGAATGCCCACGCGTCGAGGTGATGCGCTCCTGGAGTATTCCCATTTCATCCGCGAGGTTCGGCTGGTAACCGACGGCGGACGGCATACGACCGAGAAGGGTCGACACTTCTGAACCGGCCTGCGTGAAGCGGAAGATATTGTCGATGAAGAGCAGCACGTCCTGGTTCTTCACGTCGCGGAAGTACTCCGCCATGGTCAGTGCCGACAGAGCGACACGGAGACGCGTTCCCGGCGGCTCGTCCATCTGCCCGAAGACGAGAGCCGTCTTGTCGAACACGCCTGCCTCTTCCATTTCGGCGATGAGGTCGTTGCCTTCACGGGTGCGCTCACCGACTCCGGCGAACACCGACACTCCACCATGGTCTTGTGCGACGCGCTGGATCATCTCCTGAATGAGCACCGTCTTTCCGACGCCCGCCCCACCGAAGAGACCGATCTTTCCGCCGAGCACGTAGGGGGTGAGGAGGTCGATAACCTTAATGCCCGTTTCGAAGAGCTCGGTCTTCGACTCGAGCTGGTCGAAGGGCGGTGGCTCGCGGTGGATCGACCAGCGGTCTTCCCACTCGTAGGTCTCGCCCGGCTCGCCATTCAGCACCTCGCCGATGACGTTGAAGACCTTGCCCTTGGTCGCATCGCCGACGGGAACGGTGATCGGACCGCCGGTGTCGCGAACCTCTTGGCCGCGCACGAGACCGTCGGTCGGCTTGAGGGCGATAGCGCGGATGAGGTCGTCACCGAGGTGCTGTGCCACCTCGAGGGTGATCTCCGTCGACTCTTCGCCGATCGTAATCGTCGTCTTGAGCGCATGGTAGATGCCGGGGATGGCGTCGTGCGGAAACTCGATGTCGACGACCGGACCGGTGACGCGAGCGACGCGGCCGACGCCGGCGGTCTTCGTCACGGCGGCGTCATCCGTCGGAGCGTTCTTTTCTGCGGGGGCTGTCGTAGTCATGGGGCTCTCTCTTCTCCTTCGGAGTTTTCTATCGTTTGCTGCCCGAGAGGGCGTCGGCGCCGCCGACGATCTCGGAAATCTGCTGGGTGATCTCGGACTGCCGCGCATTGTTGGCAAGCCGGGTGAAGTCGGTGATCAGTTTGTCGGCGTTGTCGCTGGCTGATTTCATCGCTCGCTGCGTCGCAGCGTGCTTGCTCACCGCCGACTGGAGCATCGCGTTGAAAATGCGACTCTCGATGTAGACCGGAAGGAGCGCGTCGAGTACGCCCTCGACATCCGGCTCGAACTCGTAGAGCGGCAGAGCCTCGTGGTCTCCGGGCTCCACGATTCCCTCGATCACCTCGAGGGGCAGCAGGCGCACCACCTCGGGAGTCTGCGTGAGCATGCTCACGAAACGGTTGTAGACGATGTGGATCTCGTCGACGCCACCCTCACTCGCCGGCTGGATGAATTTCTCGACCAGCACCTCGCCGATCTCCTGGGCGGTGGCGAACTCTGGCGAGTCCGTTCCACCGATCCACTGCCGGATCGCCTCACGACGACGGAACGCGAAATACCCGACGGACTTGCGACCGACGAGGTAGTAGACGATCTCTTTGCCCTGCGAGCGGAGCAACTCCGCCAGACGCTCTGATTCGCGCAGGACGTTTGTGTTGAAGGCCCCGGCAAGACCTCGGTCGGAGGAGAAGATGACGACGGCCGCCCGCTCGATGTGCTCTTTCTCCGTCGTAAGGATGTGGTCGACGTTCGAGTACGTCGCGACCGCAGAAACCGCACGCGTGACGGCGCGGGCATAGGGATTCGATGCCTGCACCCGCGCCTGAGCCTTCTGGATGCGCGACGCGGAGATCAGCTCCATCGCCCGAGTGATCTTCTTGGTCGTCTGGGCAGACTTGATCCTCTGCCGGTAGACCCGAAGTTGCGCTCCCATGTCGTGCTTTCCTTAATGCTGGTAGATCGGTGATCGAACCTGTCGAGATCGAGCGGCTGCTAGCGCTTCTGCTTGACGATCTTTTCCTGGGTGATGTCTTCTGGCTCGGCGGCGACGAACTCCTCTTTACCGATCGAGTCGAGCGGCTTGCCTTCTCCGGTTTGGAATTCTTTCTTGAACTCGGCGACAGCCGACTCGAGTGCAGCCGTCGTGTCGTCGCTCAGCACGTTCGTCTCGCGCAGTGTCGTGAGTACTTCCGTGTTACGACCGAGGTAGTCGAGCAGCTCGCGCTCGAAGCGGAGCACGTCTTCGATGGCGACCTCGTCGAGCTTGCCGTTCGTGCCCGCCCAGATCGAGACCACCTGCTCCTCGATCGGATACGGCGAGTACTGGGGCTGCCGAAGCAGCTCGGTGAGGCGGGCACCGCGGGCGAGCTGGCGGCGGCTGGTCGCATCCAGGTCGGAGGCGAACAGCGCGAACGCCTCGAGCGACCGATACTGTGCGAGCTCGAGCTTCAGAGTTCCCGACACCTTCTTGATCGACTTCACCTGCGCGTCACCGCCGACCCGCGAGACCGAGATGCCGACGTCGACGGCCGGACGCTGGTTGGAGTTGAACAGGTCGGACTGCAGGAAGATCTGGCCGTCGGTGATCGAGATCACGTTGGTCGGGATGTAGGCCGACACGTCATTCGCCTTGGTCTCGATGATCGGTAGGCCGGTCATCGATCCGGCTCCGAGCTCGTCCGAGAGCTTTGCACAGCGTTCGAGCAGGCGGGAGTGCAGGTAGAACACGTCTCCCGGGTACGCCTCGCGTCCCGGTGGACGACGAAGGAGAAGCGAAACCGCGCGGTAGGCCTCTGCCTGCTTCGACAGGTCGTCGAAGATGATCAGCACGTGCTTGCTGTCGTACATCCAGTGCTGGCCGATGGCCGAACCGGTGTAGGGCGCGAGGTATTTGAAGCCGGCGGGGTCGGATGCCGGCGACGCGACGATGGTGGTGTACTCCATCGCTCCGGCGTCTTCGAGGGCACCCTTCACCGCGGCGATGGTCGAGCCCTTCTGACCGATGGCGACATAGATGCAGCGAACCTGCTTGTTGGTGTCGCCCGACTTCCAATTGGCCTTCTGGTTGATGATCGTGTCGATCGCGATTGCCGTCTTACCGGTCTGGCGATCTCCGATGATCAGCTGACGCTGCCCACGTCCGACCGGGATCATGGCGTCGATTGCCTTGATGCCGGTTTGCATCGGCTCTTTGACCGACTGGCGCTGCATCACGCCGGGCGCCTGCAATTCGAGGGCGCGACGTTCGGTGGTCTTGATCTCGCCCAGTCCGTCGATCGGCTCACCGAGCGGGTTGACGACGCGGCCGAGGTAGGCGTCACCGACGGGAACGGAGAGAACCTCGCCTGTGCGAGTCACCTCCATGCCTTCCACGATGCCGCTGAACTCTCCGAGCACGATGACGCCGATCTCGTCTTCGTCGAGGTTCTGGGCGAGGCCGAGCGTGCCGTCGGCGAATCGGATGAGCTCGTTCGCCATTACACCCGGGAGTCCTTCGACGTGAGCGATGCCGTCCGCGGCATCCAGCACGTGCCCGACCTCGTTGGCGGCGGGCTTGCCGGGCTCGTACTCCTTGACGAAGTCTTTCAGCGCATCGCGGATGTCGTCTGCGCTGATCGTGATCTCTGGCATAAGGGTTCCTTTTTTCGTTACGTAAGTGCGTTCCGACGTGGCCGGGCTAGCTCGCCAGGCGGAGTCGGAGGTCGGTGAGGCGGTTCGCGATCGTGCCGTCGATGACGTCGTCACCGATCTGCACGCGCATTCCGCCGAGGATGCTCGGGTCGACGATCTGGTTGATCCGTATAGTGCCCCGGCGCTGAGCGGACAGCACCTTCTCGAGGCGGCTGGCCTGGAGGTCGGTGAGGATGTTCGCGATGGTGACAGTGGCGATGGTGAATCCCGCCTCCTCGGCGACGATCGTGGATGCGTAGCGCATTAGTTCCGCCATGCGTCGGCCGCGAGGCTGGGCAAGCAGCGCGCCGAGGATGGCGATGGTCTGCGTACTGGCCTTACCGTCGAGTAATCCGCCGACGAGAGAGATCTTGCCCTCGGCCGACCCGAGCTTGCTCCCGAGTGCGAGCTCAAGTTCCGGATTCGAGGTCACAGCGGTCGAGAGGGCGAAGAGCTCATCACTGATCGAGACGGTCGTCGGCGCTGACGCTGCCACAGCCCTGATGCCGAGCTGCTCGACACCGGCGACGAAGTCGTCGGCCGACGACCACCGGCTGGTGGCGAGGGAATTGAGCACCGCCTTCGCCGATTCGGTGTAACCGCCGAAGACGGCCACAACAATAGACAGCCGATCTGCCGGGTCGGCGGAGTCGTCGGAGAGAGCGGTTCGCAGCCGTGTCTCGCGATCGAGCACGAGCGCCGCGGCGAGAAGCTGCTCGCCGGTGGCGAGTTCGAGCTTTCCCTGCCGACCGAGCACGGCCTGTGCCGCGCTGGTCGCTTCCCTCGTCGCCGATCCCACGGTTACCCCTCCGACTTAGCGGCCTCGGAGGCCTCGAGGTCGGCGAGGAAGCGATCGACGATGTCGTTGGATCGCTTGTCGCTGTCAAGACTTTCGCCGACGACGCTCGAGGCGAGACCGAGCGCGAGTTCACCGACGTCGGCGCGAAGCGACTGGAGAGCAGCGGCACGTTCGACTTCGATCTGCGAGCGGGCGCTCGCGACCACTCGCGCCGCATCCGCCTGGGCCTGCTCGATGAGTTCGGCACGGATCTGCTTGGCAGCTTCGCGAGCCTGGTCGCGGATACTCGCGGCCTCGGTGCGTGCCTCGGCGAGCTGGCTGTTGTACTTGTCGAGAGCCTCTTTGGCGCCAGCCTGGGCTTCCTCCGCGCGCTTGAGGCTGCCCTCAATCGCGTCAGCGCGAGCATCCAGAGCGGCGTTCAGCCGAGGGACACCCTTCCAGACGAAGAACACCAGGACGATGACGAAGATGATGAAGCCATATACGAGGTCGGGCACCGTCGGCACGAGAGGACTCGGCGTCGACTCCGCCATCGGCACAGCGACCAGGGCGAATGCGTAGGGCATTCCGCCTCCTTCAGTGAGTGGTTCTGGTTACGCGGGGCTGGTGAACGGGATGAAGGCGACGGCGATCGCGATGAAGCAGAGCGCCTCGGTGAGCGCGATGCCGAGGAACATCAGTGACTGGAGGCGACCCTGCAGCTCGGGCTGGCGGGCAACCGACTCGATCGTCTTTCCGACGATGATGCCTACACCGATACCGGAGCCGATGGCGGCGAGTCCGAACGCGAGGGCACCGAGATATCCGACGATGTGCATTGAGGTTTTTCCTTTCGAGGGGTGATGCTTCTGAGACTGGCGCTGAGGCTCAGTGCTCTTCGACGAGCGCCATCTGGATGTAGATGGCACCAAGGATCGTGATGACATATGCCTGCAATGCTGCGACGAACAGGTCAAGCAGGGTGAAGGCGATGCCGAACGCGAAGCTGCCGACGCCGAGCAGGCCGAGGAAGTTGCCACTCGCCAGCACCGTGAAGAAGAAGAACTGCGTTGCGGAGAAGCACAGCACGAGAAGCATGTGCCCGGCGACGAGGTTCATCAGGAGCCGGAGTGTGAGGGTAACAGGCCGGAGGATGAAGGTCGAGAGGAACTCGAGAATAGCGAGGAACGGAACGAGCCCGATCGGCACTCCGGGGATGATGAGCGAGTTTTTGAAGAAGCCGCCGACCGAGTGCCGCTTGATGCCCGCATAGATGAACAGGAAGTAGATGACGACGGCCATGATAAGCGGTAGTCCGATGACCGACGTCCCCGCCAGCTGGAGGCCGGGGATGAGGCCGGTGAGATTCATCCCGAGCGTCACGAAGAAGATCGTCATGAGCACCGGGAGGAAGCGTCGGCCGTCTTTGGCGCCCAGCGTGCCGTAAACGATGTTGTCGCGCACGAAACCGGTGACGAACTCGAGCGCAGCCTGGGCACGCGTCGGCACGACCTTCATCTTTCGGGTGCCGAGCCAGAAGATCAGCAGGATGACGATCATCACGAGGAGGCGGATGAGCATCAGCCGGTTGAGCTCGAACGGCGTTCCCTTGAAGAGCACAGCGGGAGGATAGAAATCCGCGAGCGAAGGACCGACGAACCCGCCACCTGAGCTGTCAGCTTTGACGAGTGGAACGAGCGAGACGAGAGATGAGGCGAACAGTTGCGTTCTCCGGATTTAGTCGGGGCGGAAGGGGAATAGAAGGGGCGGCAGCGACAGCGAGCCTAGCAGAGCAGACGGCCTGCCACGGCCGCCGAGCGGCCTAGCGGGGGCCTTCGGAGTCTCTCCCCGGGGCGTCGGGGTTGCCCGGTAATGCGATGTCGCCGACGTACGGCACCCGCGTGAATTGAATGGCGAGACCGTCTGCGACGAGAGTCCCGATGACCGCGACGATCACGGCGCCGAAGAAGAGGTAAGCGTTCAACCACGGCTGTCCGCGAAGCACCAGCACCACGACGATGAACGCCACGAACTTGAGGGCCCAGGTGCCGGCGATGATGCCGAAGTACAGGCCGAGCCGCTCGCCGTTCGGTGCCACGCGATTGGCGAGAACGACGCTCGCGGCGGTGAGTCCCATGAATACCGCTGCCAGCAACGCGCCGACGATCGCGCTGGCGAGACCCTGGACCCCGGCGACGAGGAAGCCGACGATGGAGCCGACCACGAGGATGGCCGCAGCGAGTGCGGAGCCGTAGAGGAGCGAGCGAGCGACCACGGTCGCGCTTGAACTAACGGGAGTGGGACTCACGTCGGATCCTTCCTGGTGAGAGCCTCGAGCGCCCTGCCCGCTGCCGCATGTTCGTCGGGTGAATCCTGAACGTCCGTGTCGAGTGCCGCCGAATTGGACGCGGCGTCGAGGGGGTCGAAGTGCGAGAGGGCAGCCTCGTCGGTCTCATCCGTGCTCGCGAGTTGCACCGCAGCCTCGACGGCCTTCCGGCGACTCAGTGGCGCGAGGGTGACGATGGTGCAGATCACCAGGCCGATGGCGACGAAGGTGAGCGCGAGCACCGTCGAAAGGAAGAGGAAGAGCAGGCAGCCGACGGCGATCACCGTCGTCCAGGCATAGAAGATGACGACGGCACGCACATCGGTGTGCCCCATGTCCAGTAGCCGGTGGTGAAGATGTTTGCGGTCGGCGGAGAAAGGCGACTTTCCGGCGAGCAGCCGACGGAAGACCGCGAGACAGAAATCGAGCAGCGGCACGATGAGGATGGCGAAGGGCAAGACGATCGGGATGAACGCCGGAACGAGCTGTCTGGCGAACTGTACATTCGCGACATCCACCTGCCCGGTGATGGAGATCGCGGAGGTCGCCATCATGAGCCCCACCAGCATCGATCCCGAGTCGCCCATGAACAGCTTCGCCGGGTGCCAGTTGAGCGGAAGGAATCCGACGCAGGCGCCGATGAGGATCGCCGTGATCAGCGAGGCGAGGTTGAAGTACTCGGTCTGCGCGATCTGGTTCGAGAGGATGTAGCTGTAGATGAAGAACACGCTCGACGCGATGATGACGACGCCGGCGACGAGGCCGTCTAAACCGTCGATGAAGTTCACGGCGTTCATCACGAGCACGATCGCGAGCACGGTGATGATCAGCCCGACATAGGAGGGGAGAAGGATGACGCCACCGGGGATCGGCAGAGAGGTCAGCTGCACGCCCTGCCAGGCAAGCAACCCGGCGGCGAGAATCTGGCCGGCCAGCTTTGTCGTCCAGTCGAGATCCCAGAGGTCGTCGGCCACGCCGATCGCGACGACGATGAGGGCGGAGCCGAAGATTGCGAGGATGGGGCCCGGCCGGGCGAAGACGAGGTGGAATTGACCGACCTGCGACGCGACGGCGAAAGTGACGACCATTCCGAGGAACATCGCGATGCCCCCGAGCCGAGGGGTCGGGCGCGTGTGAACGTCCCGTTCGCGGATTTTCGGGTAGAGCCGGTGCTTCATGCCGAAGCGCGTGATCAGCACGGAAAGCACGAAGGTGACTCCGGCGGTCAGGAAACCGGCCCCGACGTAGTAGACGACCCTCACAAGGACTGCTCCCCCGCCGACTCGTCGACGGGGGCCTGCGGGGGGGGCGACGGGTGCGCCGCCCGTAGTCGCGCGATGACCTCATGGATGGCAGCATCCGGAATCACGCCGTGACGAACGATCCGCAGTTCGCCGCCCTCGACGGTCAACCCGGTCGCGTCGACGATCGTTGATCCGACCGACGCATCGACGGTGTCGTAGGCCGCCCCGGCCTCGCCGCCATCGAGGTAGACGGACACCGAGTCGCCGAGCATCTGCTCCGCCGCCGCCGCTGTCAGAGCAGCCGGCTGCCCGGTCAGGTTCGCGGA
>JAYVNU010000157.1:0-4758 GCA_043758345.1 Lacisediminihabitans sp. | reverse complement strand
GTGCCGAAAAACCCAGAAAAGACGACAGAAAACCAATGAACACGGCAACAATCGCCATCCAGAACCGCGCCTCGGAAATGTCAGTGGTTCGCGCTACTTTCGACTCAAGAAAAGAGGAAGTCCCCATGAGCACAGCACCGCTCGAAACGGCACTCTTTGCACAGTTCGTGGATGCTCCGGCACCCGGTCGCGCGGCTCCTCACGGGCTCGATCGCTTGGTGATGCGCCTCAGCGTCACCATGCTCATCTGGGCGCGCAATCACGCCGACCGTATCGCGGTCACGCATGACGAGCGAAGTGGGAGCATGGCCGAGCAGCACTTCCGCGCTCACCGCGAACACATCAGTATTTTGATGGCATACCGCCAGCGCTAGTCTCTCAAAGGGGCCGCCGGATGGATCTGGCGTGACGGCTGGCTCTGGCGTGGACGGTCAATCGACCGAGTCGTCCGCGACTGTCGCGTCCATGACGAAGGCCTCGCCCCCGGAGTAGCGGATGATGGTGCCGTCGTCGAGCTCGACGATGGGCTTTCGTTCCAGCCAGGTCAGCGTCCACCGCCACTGCGAGGTATCGATTTCCGTCAGTGAATCCTCGACTCCCCGGATCGCCTTGACGACCGGATCCGGTAGGGCGGCCGGGGTCTGACCGCCGACGGGCCAGCGGGTTCCGAGCTGCATCAGGCGACCTGCTCTTCCAGTACGACGTCGGTGACCTGAACGTCTGGAGCTTCGACGAAGGTCAGCTCGAGGATCTTGCCGACGGCCTTCAGATCGTCGATTGCGCCGGCGAGAATGGCCGGCCCGGACAGCGTCGCCGATGTGACGATCGTTTTCTGGGAGGCCTTGGCATCCGTCTTCGTGCGTCGGATGACGATCAACGCCTCACTCACAAGCGGCCGCAGACCGGTGCGCTCAGACAGCGCCCCAGAGGTCGGCCAGCCGGCGACGTGCACTGATCCGTCATGGGTCCAGCTCCACACCTCCTCCGTCGCGAACGGGATGAAGGGGGCGAAGAGTCGTAGCAGAGTGTCGATCGCCAGGCGGAGAGCTGTCGCGGCGCTCGCCTGCCCCGCAGCGTCGTTCGCTCCGTAGGCACGCTCCTTGACGACCTCCAGGTAGTCGTCGCAGAACACCCAGAAGAACTGTTCGGTCGCCTCGAGAGCCTTGGCGTGGTCGAGGTCGTCGAGGGCCTTCGTCGCCACGGACACGACGGCGTCGAGCTCGGCGAGCATGTCGAGGTCGAGGGGGTTGGTGACGGTCGTCTCGACCTCGGGTGACGGGAACGAATAGACGAACTTCGCAGCGTTCAGCACCTTGATGGCGAGCCGGCGACCGATCTTCACCTGTTTCGGATTCTGCGGGTCGAAAGCGGCATCCGTTCCGAGGCGGGACGATGCCGCCCAGTAGCGCACGGCATCCGATCCGTGTTCGTCGAGCAGCGCAGCGGGCGTGACGACATTCCCCTTCGACTTCGACATCTTCTTGCGGTCGGGATCGACGATGAAGCCGGAGATCGCCGCATTTTTCCAGGGGATCGAGCCATGCTCGAGCTGGGCGCGCAGCACGGTCGAGAACAACCAGGTTCGGATGATGTCTTGGCCCTGGCTGCGCAGCGAGTAGGGGAAGACCAGGTCGAAGAGCTCAGGGTCGCGCTCCCAGCCGCCGGCGATCTGCGGGGTGAGCGACGACGTCGCCCAGGTGTCCATGATGTCGACCTCGCCGACGAACCCCCCTGGCAGACCGCGCCGGCTCTCATCGAAACCGGGGGCGGGGTCGGATGCCGGGTCGACCGGCAGCGCATCCTCGCCCGGGACGATGACAGCACCCTTCTCACCGTCGGCGTCGAGCTCGTACCAGACCGGGATCGGAACGCCGAAGAACCGTTGCCGGGAGACGAGCCAGTCGCCGGTGAGGCCTCCGACCCAGTTGTCGTAACGCACTCGCATGAAGTCGGGCGCGAACCCGATCTCGTTGCCGCGCTCGAGGAGGGTGTCGCGGAGCGCGACATCCCGTGCCCCGTTCGTGATGTACCACTGGCGGGTCGACACGATCTCGAGCGGTTTGTCGCCCTTCTCGAAGAACTTGACCTGGTGCACGATCGGGCGCGCGTCCCCGATCATCTCCCCGCTGGCCTTCAGAAGTTCGACGGTCTTCGCCTTCGCGCTGAAGACGGTCTTGCTGGCGATTTCGGCGTAGGTGGCTCGCGCCGCAGCCGTCACGATCGCCTCGGGAGCCTCAGCGATGATGCGTCCGTCGCGGCCGATGATCGTTCGATTCGGTAGGTCGAGTTCGCGCCACCAGATGACGTCGGTCACATCACCGAACGTGCAGATCATGGCGATGCCCGATCCTTTGTCTTTCTGGGCGAGATGATGCGAGACGACCGGCACCTCGACGCCGAACAGTGGCGTCGTCACGGTGGTGCCGAAGAGGTGCTGGTAACGCTCGTCATCCGGATGCGCGACGAGGGCGACGCAGGCGGCCAGCAGCTCTGGACGGGTCGTCTCGATGAAGACATCCTCGCCTTTCCCGTGAAAAGCGAGCCGATGGTAAGCGGCCGGCTGCTCCCGGTCTTCGAGCTCGGCCTGCGCGACAGCGGTGCGGAAGGTGACGTCCCAGAGCGTCGGAGCCTCGGCCTGGTAGGCCTCGCCGCGGGCGATATTGCGAAGGAACGCACGCTGAGCGGCGGTCTGCGCCTCGTCGCCGATGGTGCGGTAACTTTCTGCCCAGTCGACGGAGAGCCCGAGCTTTCGCCAAACGGCCTCGAACTGCTTCTCGTCTTCGACGGTCAGCCTTTCGCAGAGTTCGATGAAGTTGCGGCGGGAGACCGGCAGCTGGTCCGCGGCCTTGGACGACGCTCCCTCCCCGCCCTCGAGGGGAGGAATGAATGACGCGTCGTAGGCGACGGACGGGTCGCAGCGCACGCCGTAGTAGTTCTGCACGCGGCGTTCAGTCGGCAGGCCGTTGTCGTCCCAGCCCATCGGGTAGAAAAGAGTCTTGCCACGCATGCGCTGGTAGCGGGCGATAAGGTCCATGTGGGTGTAGCTGAACACATGACCGATGTGCAGGCTTCCCGATGCCGTCGGCGGGGGAGTGTCGATCGAGAAGACGTTCTCCCGGGTGGCCGACTCACGGGCGAACCGGTAGGTGCCTTTAGCCTCCCAGTTGTCACCCCACTTCGCTTCGAGCCCCTCGAGGGCCGGCTTGTCTGGGATGTCTGAAATCGCCATTGTGCACTCCGTGCTGCTATTGGCGGCACCGAGTCGATGATGAGGTGCCTGAATGTGGTTGTGTCGACGATTCTATCGGAGGCGAAATCTTTACCGGAGTCGAAACAGGGACGCCCCTGCCGCTGGTCTGCGACCGGGGCGTCTTCTGGCGGTGGATCAGTGCATGACCACCGGTTCTGCTGAAGCTGGCGGTGCTGCGGCAGCGGAGTGCGCACCGTGCGGCGTGCGAACCCGGCGGCGGAAGAGCACCGCAGCGAGCACGGCCCCGACCGCGAAGAATCCGCTACCCCACCCGTAGGCGACGGCATAGCTGTGCACAGCGGCCTCGGCTGCGGTAGTCACGGTGGGTGGGAGATGTGAGGCGACATAGTCCGTAGCGGCGGTGGCCGCGAGTGTGTTGAGCAGTGCCGTGCCGATCGATCCGCCGACCTGCTGGCTCGTGTTGACCATCGCCGAGGCGACCCCGGCGAACTGCCGGTCGACGCCAAGCGTCGCGGTCTGGATGGATGCCGGCATGATCGAGCCCATGCCGAACCCGAGGATCATGAGCCCCGGGAGGAGCCCGCCGGCGTAGGAACTGTGCAGGTCGAGTCGCGTGAACGAGAACATCGCGAGGGCGGCGAGCGTCATGCCGAACGGCACCATGAGCTTCGGTCCGAAGCGCGGAACGAAGATGTTCGTCGAGAGCTGTGCGGCGATGATCAGCATGCCGATCATCGGCAGGAACGACAGCCCGGTCTGAATCGGGGTGAAGTGTAGCGAGATCTCGAGGTAGTAGGTGACGAACAGGAAGATGCCGAACAGCCCTGCGCCGGCGATCAGCACGGAGAGATAGGACGCGCCGCGGTTGCGGTCGAGAACGATCGCGAGCGGAAGGAGTGGATGCGTCGCTCGCCGCTGCCAGAGCACGAACGTGATGAGCAGAACTCCGGCGGCCGCGAGGAAGCCCCAGGTCAGGGGTGAGTTCCACCCGTCGGACTCGGCGTCGGAGAAGCCGTAGACGAGGCTGAACAACGCCGCCGAGACGAGAAGCGTTCCCGGGATGTCGAGCTTCGGGCGGGCCCCCTCGCCCTTGGCCCGGGGAACGAAGAGCACCGCGCCGATGACCGCGACGATCGCGATGACCACGTTGATGTAGAGGTTCCAGCGCCAGTCGAAGTCCTGGGTGAGGAATCCGCCGAGGAGGAGTCCGACGGCACCGCCGGCGCCGGCGATCGCGCCGAAGACACCGAATGCGCGCGCACGTTCCTTCGGAACGGTGAACGTGGTCGTGAGCACGGCGAGCGCGGTCGGCGCGAGCAGGGCGCCGAAGGCACCCTGCAGGGCGCGCGCTCCGACGAGCATCCCGAAGCTGGTGGCTGCTCCGCCGAGCGCTGAGGCGCTGGCGAAGCCGATGAGTCCGATGATGAACGTGCGCTTGCGGCCCATCAGGTCGGAGAGGCGCCCGCCGAGTAGCAGCAGGCTGCCGAAGGCGAGCGAGTAGGCGGTGATGATCCACTGGCGGTCGCCGTTGGAGAAGCCGAGCTCGG
>JAYVNU010000156.1:0-4775 GCA_043758345.1 Lacisediminihabitans sp. | reverse complement strand
CCGTGCCCTCGACTTCCTCGATGTTGACCTCGGTGTAGGCGATGCCGACCTTGTCGAGCTGGCTTTTCAGGCGAGCGCAGTAGCCGCACCAGGTGGTGGAGAACATCGTGATTGTTCCGGATGCCGGGGTGAAGTCCATGAAACAACCTTAAGTGACGTCCCGTGGTGTCCGGCCGGACGTCCACTCCTTCACAGCGCTTTTTCGGACACAGCTTCCGACCGGTGGATGTCTCGACCTCTCCCACCCGGTCCCGCTCCGTCAGGCTCCTCCCATGACACTTCTGCGCCCGACCATCGACGAGATCCTGAACCCGTTCTTCCTCTTGACCCTGCAGGGCACCACCGGCATCCGTCGACGGCGCATCGAAGCGGTGGAGGCGCGATTGAGGCGCTGCGTCGAGACGGAGGGGGATCGCGTCCTCGAGTCGGAAGACCTTCTCGTGGTCGCGTCCGAGCGGGCCTTCGCTCCGGAGGGAGCCGTCGCTCGAACCATGCACGCCGACGACCTCGTGTTCTTTCTCAACCTCTTCGTCTCTCCGCCGTGGCTGGTCGCAGATGCTCTTCTTCTGAGGGTGCAGCTGACGATCGCCGAACGCCTCACTGCCAGATTGCTTCACCATCGGCTCGTGCACTACGGCGACCTCAGTTGCCCCCTGCTCGATATCGGGGCCGGCATCGACAACGCCCGACGCGACCTGAAAGCGAGCACAGTCCTCACAGCACGGGCTGATCGCGAAGAACTGATGCGACTCGCGATTCAGCCGCTGTACCCCCCGCAGAATGACAGCGCGCGGCTCAGCGAGGTAGGCGGTGAACCGAACCTCAGGGAATAGTGACTCCCGTCAGCACGACCGGTCCTTTCGTGTAGTCGAGCTCCGAGGCCTGCGGGGTACCAGTCGCAGTTATCGTGTCGAGCACCTTCGGCACCGAGTTCGGATCGGCCGAGCAGAGCGGACTCGTGCCGCCTGCCGAACACACTCCAAACGCGTACGCCTGTGGAGTGCTCGCGAACGCTCGTGTCTGGTCGACCCCGTGGGTTCCGTCCTGGCCGGTGAGCGTCACCGTGAAGCCCCAGCCAGTGGCCGGAGTTCCGCCGAGGGCGACCTTGTCGACGCTGAACGTGATGTAGCGAGAGACCTGGTTCGCACTGACCGACACCGTTCCGACCGAGGTGCGCGACGCATCCTGGAACAAATTGTTGCCGAATCCCTGCGCCTCGATGAGCCGATTCCAGGCCGAGCCACCGGAGAGCGAGTAATTCATTCCCGGGTACGACGACGCTGTCGAGGTGGCGACCGCCGCCGGGTTGTGAACGTAGACGTCCACCAACTGGGCACCATTCGTGGAACCGAACGTCGGCGTGAGGTCGGCGGTCTGCACGCGGAAGGTCACCGTCGAGCCGGTGTCGTAGACCTGGAACCGGTCAAGGTCGAACGCTCCGGGATGGAAGTCCCCCGAGGTCGGGTAGGCGTATGTCCCCGGTCCGTTGTCATCTCCGGTCGGATCATCCGCGCTGAAGATGAGCGTTCCGTTGACCACGTCATTCACCACCGAGCGCACCACCTGCGCGGTGCCGCCGTTCGGGGCGGTGCTCGTGATGACGAACACGTTCGTGCCAGCAGCCGAGGCGATCGTGACACTGAACGACCCGTTGGCACCCGCCGTCGTCTTCGCCAAAATGGAGGTCGAGTTCTGGTCGGTCGCAACGCCGGCGACATCGATCGTCGCGCCCGGAGCGGCGATTCCCCTGATGACCGTAGTCGCCCCCGTCGCCGTGCCATCCATCGGGGCCGTCACGACCAGCGTGGTCGAGCCCTGGGCGTGCGTCACGTATCGGTCGCGAACCTGGGCTGGCTGTTCGAGCGAGCGTCCGGCGGCCAGATCGGCGGTCAGGCGCACCTGGGATGCGGAACCCCAGGTCAGGGGAGACGCCGAGCCGTCGGCCGATCCGTTGACGAATCCGATGGATGCCGTGGCCGGGTCGGATCCGTGCGGCGATGGCGGCACTGCGGCGCGATCCCACACCTGCTCGGGCACGAGACCCGGCCCGGAGTTCATCCGGTTGATCGACACGAGCACCGACGACGCAGCGGTCTTCAGGCCCTGTGCAAGATACTCCTGTGCGCGCTCGGCTCCCAGTACCGGCCACGGATGTCCGGTGCCGATGTTGCCGTTCGTCCACGGGGCGCCGGTCACGGTGCAACTCGTGCCCGCGCCAACGAAGCAGTCGCCGTAGCCGTCACCGTTGTACCGCAGCCATCCCGTGCCGCTGTCGGTCGGACGCTGGATAGTCCCGTCCGTCACCGCGAGCGAGTTGACGATCGTCGGGTCCGTCGCAGGGAGGATACCGAGGCGCACGTACTCCAGGAATCCGGCGTCCACGACCGAGCGCTGGTCGAGCGTCGGACCACCGTTGCCAACGTTGTAGCTGATCGCGGCATTCGGGTCGCCCGTTTTCGAGAGTCGGATGAAGTAGGGCGACGTCGACAGCGGTCCGGTGGTCGTCACACCCCACGTCTTGATGGTGCGCTGATACTGGTCGGCGGTCGCGCGCCAGATTCGGGCATCCGCGGCGTCTCCATGCTGGTCGGCGATGCTTGCCGCCGAAACCAGTCCGGCGATCTCGGCCGCGATGGTCGAGGGGGAGTACCCGGTCTGCTCCTCCCAGCGCTCGACGCCGAAACTCGGTCCGTGGCTGACCAGGAAGTTCGCTGCCGACTTCACATGCGGCCAGAGGGTGTTGTCGCCGGCGAGGCCCGATTGCAGCGCCATCAGAATCGGGTAGGCCGTCTCATCCAGCTGGTCGTTGAAGGCATCCGCCGCCTTGGTCCCGTCGAGCAGGGAGTTGCGGGGCTGCGATCCGTTCGCCTGCTGGCTGTGCAGGAGGAGGTAGCGCACCGTGTCCTGCGCCGTCGCGATGTCGCCATCGGTGTAGAGGGCGGTCCACGCCTCGTAGAGGTCCCGCGCGAAGACCTCCTTGTAGCCGCCGACGAACAGGTTGTTGGGGTCGTTGGCCACGATCGATTGACCCCACGGTGCGTCGAGACCGGCGACGATGGCGCCGGGATACGTCTTGTCTTCCGACGCTTTGACCACATTCGCCGACTGGTAGTAGTTCTTGATGGCGGTGAGGCGCTCGGATCCACTCAATCCTGCGATGGTGAGGAACGGCGGCTTCAGAGAGGCGTCGTAGCGCACCCAGCCGGCGATATAGCTCGCGGCGAGTCGCTCGACCGACGACGCGGCCGTCGCCGAGGCCGTTGCGACAGCCGACGCCTGGGTCGTGCCGAATCCGAGTGCCACGGTAGACGATCCGTCGCGATCCCGCTGAAGTGCGACCGTCTGTTCGACGTTCCCACCTGTCGCGCTGGCCGCAACGGTCGACAGGGTATGGCTCGCGTCCAGCTGCGTGATCGAGTCACTCGCCGTGCCGACGAATCCACTGCTCACCTCGGTGAAGGCACGGTCTGCCGTCAGCGCCAGGAAAGAGGGCACCGCGTAAGCAGTTCGATTCGCCTGACTCACGGTCTTCGTATCGAACGACACGGGTACGGCTGACCCTGTCGAGGTGTCGACAATCGCAGAGTCGGCTCCGCCGTTCGCCGTGCCACCACCGCCGTTGCCACCCGCATTCGCATCAAGTCTCAGGTAGAGCTTGAAAGTTTTGGCGGCCTTCGTGAGTGCCTGGTACCGCATTTGCACGACGACACTGTCGCGCGCAGGATCGGCCAGGTAGGTGGTGACGAGTCGATATGCGCCGCTCTTTGCGGTGGATGTCACCGTGCAGGTCATCCCTGTCGGATCCGACTTCACAGTGTAGGTGGTGTCGCGACTCTGCAGGTCGGTAAAACTCGATCCGTCGGTGACCAGGTACTGCATGGTCTCGACGTTCGTCGCGTCGACCGTGGGGGCGTAGACATCCGAGAGGATCCCGTTTGCGACCGTGAACCAGATCTTCGATTGCGTGGTGCGGGCCGTTCCGACGCAGTCTTTGCGCGACTGTCCCTGATGACTCGTCACGCCCGGAGATCCGACGGCCGGGATGGATAGCGCCTGCGACGAAACTCCGGGGGCCGAGTCAGCGACCGCGGGATTCGCGGACGCACCTCCCGCCCCGATCGTCGCGGCAGCGAGAGCAAACGCGGAAATGGCAACCGGCATGACGAAGCGGCGTCGGATCACAGTTTCTCTCCCTTGAGAAGGGTCATCCCGGTGTCGAGGGTGCTGAATGTTTCCTGTGGAAACCGCCAGAAGGTTCCCGGATGTCCTGATATGAAACGTAAGCCCCGGTGCGCGGCCGGTCAACACCCAATCGTTCCACCGACGACCCTGACCGTTTCTTGCCGGTTCGGAAGAGATTCTTGCCGGTTTTGGCGCTCAGGCCGCGTTATGGGCGAGAAGCAGCAGCGCGAGAACGGTCTCCACGCCGGCCAACGAGCAGACCAGAACGAGAAGCACGCGACTCAGAATGCGTTGGCGGGAAGCCGAGACGACGCGTGCGGCAGGAGTCGGGGGCTGCGGTGCCACCGCCGGTGTCGCCGGGCTTTCGACGAGACGAAGTGACGTCTTCTGAAACGGCGCATAATACTCAGTCCACTCGACGCCATTCCACCAACGCCGTCGGGAGCGATCCTCGCGACACGGATACCATCCGGCGGGGATCTTCCTTGAAATTTCTGTGCTGATCGACATGACCCCCCAGTCACGTACCGGGGTACTCACCGTCCCCTCCTCCGAAGGTACGCGGAGGGGCGACCGCGGCGCTCGCCCCACTT
>JAYVNU010000155.1:0-14318 GCA_043758345.1 Lacisediminihabitans sp. | reverse complement strand
TTCGGTCACGACCCTCGACAACATCAGTCGTTGAGTTGGGAACTCATCCACTCGAAGAGGTCGTGCGTTCGCGCTCGGAGTTCTGTGTGCACGCGGTGTAACCGGTGATAATCGGCCACACCGTGGGGCGAAGGCGATACGACTGGTGAGTGTCTCACCATCCGTGCCACAGCCCCGTCCCATGAAGGGTGCATGCCGCTGCCAACTGCGGCACAGATGGCCGCACCCATCCCGGCCGCGTCGTCAACTTCAGCGCGCTTGACGTCGACGTCAAATACGTTCGCGACGATAACCGCCATGAGGTCGGAGCGTGCGCCGCCGCCGGAAAGGATCACCGTCTCGAAGCGGCGATCGAGCGCCGACTCCATCGCCGCTGCGTGGTCGGCCATCGTGAAGGCCAGGCCCTCCAGAATTGAACGGTAGATGTGGAAGCGGCCCTGGCTGCCGTTGAAGCCAAGCAGAGCACCACGCCGGTGCGGCGCGTGATCGGGTGCGAGCCAGTCGAGGATCGCCATCAGCCCATTGCTCCCAGGCGGCACATCCGCGGCGCCAGTGTTCAGTCGGGCCTCGAGCTGATAAAGGTGCTCACTGTTGACTTCGGGCGCTCCCTCGTCAGTCTCGGACTCGAGCAGAGAGCGGAACCAGCTGACTGTCCACATCCCGCGGCGGATCCCTTCGCTTTCGTACAGGTATTGTCCCGGGGACGACCCGAAGTTCACCCAGAATGCGTCTGATTCGCGGGGCTCCGACCCGATGGTCATCGACGAAACATAGGTACCCAATGAGAGCACCAGCTCCGATTCCGAGCTGAGGCCGGCGCCGAGCGCTTCGACGGCCTTGTCGTTCGCCGTGGCGTAGACCGTGATGCCAGCGGGGATGCCCGTGGCCCGGGCGGCCACATCCGTCACCGTTCCGAGGGCGTCTCCAGGGTCGACCAGGTCGAAGAGCATCTCGCGGAGCATGCCAGTCCTCTGATAGTCACCGGCATTCGTCGACCACCGCCAGGTGCGCGTATCGATCGGCCAGAGGCCTTGGTAGTTGGCCGACGTGTCCGTGAAGGAGCCCACGAGACGGTGCGTGATGTAGCCGGAGGATGTCGTGACGTAACGGGCCCTGTCGGATGTTCGTTCATAGGGGAGCCCGACCCGCGTGTCCATCCAGCTGAGCATGGGTTCGACGAGCTGCCCGTCGGCGTCGAGGATCGCGCGACAGAATCGGATCGTGCAGAGCCCGACCGCGACGATCTCCGACACATCACCGGCGAAGCGCGAGAGCGCAGCCCGGCAGGCCGACGCGATCGAGTCCCATACGTCATCGTCCGGATGGACAACCCGCCCCGGTTCGGGGCTCTCGTATCGCCGCAAACCGACACGAGCACTCGCATGGATTCGCCCCTCCGCATCCACGATCGACACCTTGGTGCTCTGCGAGCCGTTGTCGATCGCGACGACAAACTGCCTTATGGGATCAGTCGCCGCCATCGGCTCCGGCCTTCAGCGGAAAGATGGTGCCCGGGTTCATAACTCCATTCGGGTCGAACGCCGCCTTCAACTTGAGCAGAATGGGGTACGCGCTCCCATGCTCGATTTCAGTCCAGGGCGTGCGGTACTTGCCGATGCCATGATGGTGCACCATCGAACCTCCCAGTCGGAGCGATTCCTCCACAATGATGGCGTTGATCGGCTCGTGGTATTCGGTGATTTCGTCGCGTGGTTCGCAGTGGATGTTGTAGTCGTACACGAAGTACAGGTTCGTGCCGGTCTGGTAGCTGTGCGAAGAATGCGCGCCGAGCATCGTCAGGTCGGCCGCGCGCGGGAACTCCGAGCGCACGCGCGTTACGGCGGCCTCGTAAAGGTCGTTCACGCGGGACCAGTCAATGGAGACCTCCGTGGTGTAACCGAGGTGCGCATCCGCGATCATCGTCGCCTTCTCGGCGTCGATGGAACGCTGGTCCCAGTTCAGCTGGTTGAACCAGTCTTCGATGAGGGCCGAGTCGACACGCTCGTGCGGGTGCGTGGCGAACACTTCTTCGATCGCGACGGCCGTTGCCTCGGCAATCGGGGCTGGGCCCTCGGCCATGAGCACGACCACGTTCTTGTCATTCGCGAAATGCGAGAAGTGTTGGCGGGCATCCTCGGGCGAATAGACGCGGCAGATCGAGGGACGGTAACCCGAGGTGATCAGCTCGCGGAGCGCATCGACGCCCTGTCCAAAGTCGTCTAGGAGGAAGCCGAAGAATTTGTTGTTCTCGGGCTGGTATCGGAAAACCTTGACGGTGACTTCGGTGATGTAGCAGAGCGCGCCTTCGTTGCCAATGACGATATGCCGAATGTCTGGGCCGGCCGCGCGCCGGGGAACATTCTTGATGCGGCTGATCGTCCCGTCGGGGAAGACGGCCTCCAGCCCGATGACCATGTCTTCGATACCGCCATACAGGGTCGAGAACTGTCCGATCGAGCGGGTCGCCGTCAGCCCGCCGTACTGCGCGAGTGGCTTCGACTGGGGAGAGTGGCCGGTGGTGAGTCCCTGGGTGCGCAGTTGGTCCTCCAGAACCTGGAGCGGCACTCCGCATTCGACCGTGGCCATCATATCGATGGGGTTAATCGAGACGATCGCGTTCATCCGCGACCCGTCGAGGACGATGGAGTCGGCAATCAGGGTCTCGAGGCCACCCTCGGTCGCAGTGCGGCCGGTGCGCGGCACGACAGCGACGAGGTTGTCGTTCGCGAAGCGCAGAACGTCGGCCACTTCTTGAGCGCTGCGAGGGTAGGCGATAACAGAGGGGAATGGCCCGTCGAAGATGCCATATGCCGCGGAGTACTTCTTGAAGCGATCGACGCTGGCTTCGCGCAGCGCGGTTTCATCGGTGTCGAAGTGGTCGGAGCCGAGGAGGTCGGCGACGGCCGACACGATCTGCTCACGGGTCAGGGGTGATCGGGATGCGGTCATTGTTGCTCCTGGAGCTGAGGTTGAGGGGTGGGCGTGATCGGATCGAGACGGATCAGCGCACGAGGTAGCCGCCATCGACCACGAGTGTGTGACCGTTGACGTAGTCGGATGCGCGGCTTGATAGAAAGATCACGGCGCCCATCAGGTCGGCCGGGTCTCCCCAGCGGTTCGCCGGGATGTGTTCGAGGATGCGGCGGCCGGTGTCGACATCCGCCCGAGTCGTTTCGGTGATCGCGGTTGCGAAGTATCCAGGAGCGAGCGCATTCACTTGAATGCTGTGCTCACCGAGTTCGTCTGCGTACGCTTTCGTGAACCCGACAATGCCGGCCTTGGTCGCTGCGTAGGCGGGTGACATCCGCCCGCCGAGGAAGGAGAACAGGGAGGCAATGTTGACGATCTTGCCCGAGCCCTGTGCGATCATCAGCTTCCCGACTTCGTGGGCGACGTCGAAGGCCGCAGTGAGGTTGACGGAAATCATCGGGTCCCACTTGCTGCGGTCGAACGCGATCACGTCATCGAGCAGGCAGATGCCGGCCGAGTTGATCAGGATGTCGACCCCGCCCAGTCGGTCGACACAGGTCGCGACGACCCGCGCGGGCACGCCGTTCTGAGTGATGTCAGTCTGAAGAAATTCGTAGCGCCCCCCACGTTCTTCGACCAGCCGAGCAGTAGTGCCGTCGTCGTCGTTGAGGCTCGGCACGAAGACGTCCGCTCCCGCTGTCGCAAGAGCGACGACGAACGCCCGTCCGAGTCCGGAGTTGCCGCCGGTGACAATCGCCCGCTTACCTTTCAGCGAAAAGAAATCTGTGCTGAATTCGGTGATGTCCATAGTCAAGCGTCCTCGGTGTCGGAAGTCGAAATGAACGGGTCGGCAATGCCGACGTAGCGGGTCTCAAGGTACTCGTCGATTCCCTCGGAGCCACCCTCCCTGCCCAATCCCGACTGCTTGACACCGCCGAACGGAGCGGCCGGGTTGGAGACGACGCCGGCGTTGATGCCGAGCATCCCCGTGTCGAGCTCTTCTGCGAGGCGCAGCGCACGGTTGAGGTCGGCGGTGAAAGCGAAGCAGACTAGCCCAAATGGGGTGTCGTTCGCGAGCTTGATCGCTTCGGCTTCGGTGCGGAAGGTGGTGATCGGCGCGACGGGCCCGAAGATCTCCTCAGCGAGGATTCGGGCACCCGCCGGCACACCCGTCAACACGGTCGGCTGGTAAAAGTATCCGGGGCCGGGGATGCTGGACCCTCCGAGAGCGACGTGTGCGCCGTCCTCGATTGCGCCGGCGACGAGGGATGACACCTTCTCCCGAGTAGCCTCGTCGACCAGCGGTCCAACCGTCGACCCCGGCTCGGTGCCGCGGGCCGCAGTGAACCCGGCCATCCGTTCGACGAAAGCGGTGGTGAACTCTTCGGCAACTGACTCATGAACGAGGAACCGGTTCGCGGCGACGCACGCTTCTCCACCGTTTCGCATCTTGGCGAGAATGCCGCCGGCGACGGCAGCTGAGATGTCTGCATCCTCGAACACAATGAATGGTGCGTTGCCTCCAAGCTCCATCGACACCCGCAGCACCTGCTCGGCCGAGTCGGCGATCAGTCGGCGACCCACTTCCGTCGAACCGGTGAACGACAGCTTGCGCAGGCGCGGATCTTTGATCAGTGGCGCGGTGACTTTGCCTGCGCTGGTGGTCGGAATCAGGTTGAGCACACCCGGCGGAAGGCCAGCCTCCTCAAGCACCTGCGTCAACAGCAGTGCGGTGAGCGGTGTGAGTGCGGCAGGCTTCAGTACCATCGTGCACCCGGCTGCGATAGCCGGAGCAATTTTGCGCGTGGCCATCGCAAGCGGGAAGTTCCAGGGCGTGATGAAGAGGCACGGCCCGACCGGTCGCTTCACGACGAGGAGGCGGTTGGCACCGTCAGGGGCGGTCGAATAGCGGCCGGAGATGCGGGGTGCTTCCTCAGAGAACCACCGCAGGAATTCTGCGCCGTAGGCGACCTCGCCGCGCGACTCGGCGAGCGGTTTACCCATCTCGAGCGTCATCGTCAATGCAAATTCGTCGGCGCGAGCGGTGACCAGGTCGAACGCGCGCCGAAGGATCTCCGCACGAACGCGGGGCGGGGTCTTCGCCCATCCGCGCTGAGCCCGGTGCGCGGCATCCAGGGCTGTTTGCCCGTCCTCCGGGCTGGCGTCGGCCACCTTGACCAGCGTCTCACCGGTCGATGGATCGGTGACGGCGAAGGTGCGGCCGGATGAGGCTGCTCGCCACTGACCGTCGATGTACAGGTCGGTTCGGATTCGGCCGAGCAACTGCTGCTCGTCGGTCGCCGTAACGGTGATCGCGGCGGTCATCGCGCCACCGCCTCATCGTCGACCAGCGCCAAACGCAGCGGCGTGCCGACCATGTCTTCGTACAGGCGGAACGGGGTCATCTCGCCGGCCCGGTCGCCGTGGATGTTACGTGCCCGGCGGAATACCTGCTCGACAATCGCCGACAGCTCGACCGAGACGCCGACCGAGCGCGCCAGATCTACCGACAGCCCGAGATCCTTGCAAGCGAGGGCCAGCGCAAACCCCTCGTCGTAGTCTCCGTTCTCGAGGATGGAGAGTACGTCGTACTCCACGAAGTTGCTGTTCGCGGGACTAGCAACCAGTGCATTCCTCAGTACACCGAGGTCGACTCCCGCCGATACGCCGACCGCCATCACCTCAGCCGTCGCAACGAGGTGCGAGAACCAGAGCTGGTTGATCATGAGCTTTACCGCGTAGCCTGCACCGTGCGCGCCAACGTGCAGGATGCGCTCGGGGTCGCCCATCGCTTCGAACACCGGGCGGAGCCGCGCGACATCGTCAGCGTCACCCCCGATGAAAATCTGCAGTCTCCCGGTCGCCGCCCCGACCGACATTCCGCTCACCGGCGCGTCGAGAATGTGCAGCCCACGCGAGGAGGTGGAGGTGCGAACGGAGTTCGCTACCTCGGGCACCGACGTCGACATATCGATCCACGTTCCACCGTCGGCAATCCCCTCGAGCACACCGCTTTGGCCCGACACCGCATCGGCCACGTGTCGCGGCGTGGGCAGCATCGTGATCGCGAGATCGCTCTTCGCCGCAACCTCGGCGGCCGTGTTGGCCCAGACCGCTCCCCCGGCGATCAGCTCCTCCGCAGATTCGGGCCGCAGATCGTTGACCACCAGCGAGTAGCCCGCCTGCTGAAGGTTTCGGGTCATCCCGGCGCCCATGCTGCCGAGTCCGATGAATCCCACCGTCGGCAATCCCTGTGTTGTCATGTTCATTCCTTCGTGAGGCATTCGGTCGAGTTGTCGGCCCTATTCCGGGGCGGTGTAGAAGGGGTTGGCTGGCCGGTGGCGCGCATTGAGGATGCGGTCCAGCGTCGGCTCGCCCGTTGCCCCGTTCCGCAGCGCGGTGGCGGTCGCCAAGCGGTTGTTGCGGTACACCGCGTCGGCGTCGTCAGCGGCGGGGTTCACCCAGACGGCCGCGATGATCGCAGCCGTCTCGGTGAAGGATTCCGGGATGACCCCGTCGGCCACTGCATCCGCAACCCCCGCCGCCACGCCGGCCTGTGCCGGACCCCAGATCATATTCCCGTGCACGTCGCCGGCGGGCGCCGATTTGGTCACAAACAGGGTCATGGGCTTGACGGGCAGCGAGGGCTGGAGAACGGCGACGAACGGCACATGTCCAGCGCTCGGCGAGGCGAGAGCGGTAGCCCAGGCGACCCCGGCCGGGCCGCCTCGATCACCGAGCACTGTGTTGATGTGCGCGGCGTTTACACCGTCACCCACAAAACTCTCGCCAAACTGCGGTGCGGTGGCCTCCGACATCAGATGAGGCCCTTGCTCTTCAGGAACTCCTGCGCCACCTTCGCCGGCTCACGACCGTCGACATCGACTTGAGCATTCAGTTTCTGCATCTGCTCAGTGGTGAGCATCGGTGACAGCTTCGCAATGATGTCGGCGATTGCCGGGTACTTCTTCAGAATCGGATCCTGCATCGAAAATGCACCCTGATAGACCGGGAAGAATTTCTTGTCGTCCTTCATCACGGTCAGCTTGAGTGCCTGGATGCGACCATCCGTCTGGAAGACTTCGCCGAAGTTGCAGTCCTGACCCTTCTGCGTTGCGGTGTAGATCAGTCCGGTGTCGAGAAGTTTGACGTTCGAGTCGGGAACGTTTATGCCATAAGCCTTCTTGAGGCCGGGCCAACCGTCATCACGAGTGGAGAACTCGCTTTCGATGCAGAAGGTTTGGTCTGCCTGCGGCAGCTTCGCTACATCGCTCAGGGTCGTCACACCCAACTTCTTCGCCTTCGATGACAGAACGGCGAACGCATAGGTGTTGTTCAGTGGCGCCGGGTCGAGCCAGGCGATGCCCTTGGCTGCGTCGGCCTTCTTGACCGCATCGAACTGGGCCTGTGGATCGGTGATCGGCTTGGTGTTTCCTTGATAGGTGATCCAGGCCGTGCCGGTGTACTCCCAGTAGCCCACGAACTGCTTGTTCACGAGCGCCTGACGCACATTCGAGGATCCGACCAACTTGGTGTTCGCCTTCACATTCGCACCGTGGGCGTTGAGCAGATCGGTGGTGAGGTAAGACAGGATGTACTGCTCTGAGAAATCCTTCGAGCCGATGTCTCCGGTCAGGCCCTTCAGCTCGGTGCCCTTGCCGCCAGCCGTGCCGCCGCTGGAGCTGGCGCATCCGGTGAACACCAGGGCGGCCGCCGCAGCGATCGCCACCACCGAGAGATGCTTCTTCGTGATCATGGATTTCCTTCTTTCGTGATGATCGCGGGGTACGACAACGGACCGCCGCGAGACGGGTGATGCAGGGGTGTGGCTGTGATGCGGTTGAGTTGCATGGCTTTTAGAGTCCGCGAGGGCGGACGATGTCTTCGACGATCCCGGCCAACCAGTCGATGAGGATGGCGATGGCAGCCACCAGAACTGATCCGACGAGGAGCACAGGGAAACGTTGGAGCTTGAGGCCGTTGACGATCATGTCGCCAAGTCCTCCCGCGTTGATGAAGGTCGCGACGGTAGCAACTCCGACGGCGAAGACCAGCGAGGTGCGCAGGCCGGCGAGAATGGTGGGTGATGCCAACGGAAGCTCGATCTGCCGCAACACCTGGCCGGGCGTCATGCCCATCCCCCGCGCTGCTTCTTTCGCATCAGGGCTCACCTGTGCAAGGCCGATCATCGTATTGCGAAGCGTCGGGAGGAACGAGTACGCCACAAGCGCGACGAGGGCCGTCGCGAATCCGGTCTGCCACACGATCGCAAGGAGGATGACCACACCAACGGCGGGCGTCGCTTGCCCGATATTTCCGATTATGAGCACGATGGCGCGAAACACTCTCGAACGCACGCGGTGAACGAGGATGCCCGCCGGGATGGCGAGTACGGCCACGAGTGCCGACGCGACGACCGTCAAGACGAGGTGTTCCCGTATTCGCGCCGTGATGTAACCGAGGTTGAGCGTTCGCTGTTCGATCGAGTCCAGCGGTAGCCCTGACACCCAAATAAAGGTCGCACCCAGCAAGACGACAACGAGTACCGGCGCTGCTGCGCGACGAGCGACTATCGACCTGCGGTCGCGGGCACGGGAGGCCAGCGCCATATTCGTGTCGACCGGAGCCATGGTCGTCATTCTCGAGCCCTGAGATTCGCCGGTCCCCCGAGGAGAGCCGAGATAGCGGCATGGTCGAGCGAACCCATCGGCACCCCTGTCGTATCGATGACGTTGACTGCCGGTCTACCGGTGAGAACCAACAGATCCAGAGCATCCCGCATCGACAGATCAGAACGGATGGGAGGAGCTCCATCGACCACGGATTTGAGTCGTGCGTCGGTCACAGGGATCAGAGTGAGCCGCTTTATCGCCGCTCCCTGCCCGATGAAGGACGCCACGTACTCATTCGCCGGTGCCGCAAGGATCCTCGCGGGCGTGTCGAATTGTTCTATTTTGCTCCGCTCGCTCATCACCGCGATTCGATCACCGAGCCGAATCGCCTCTTCGAAGTCGTGCGTGACGAAGATGATCGTCTTACCGAGCTCGGCCTGCAGCCGCAGGAACTCTGCCTGCAGCTTCTCGCGCGTGATCGGATCGGTGGCGCCGAAGGGCTCATCCATCAGCATCACGGGCGGATTGGCCGCGAGGGCTCTGGCAACACCGGCGCGCTGCTGCTGACCACCGGAGAGTTGCTTGGGATACCGTTTTGCGAAAAGGTCCGGGTCGAGTTGAACGGTGCGGAGGAGCTCGTCGACGCGTTCGGCCACCTTGTTTTTCGACCATCCCAGCATCTTCGGCACCGTTCCGACGTTCTCGGCAATCGTGCGATGCGGGAAGAGTCCGACCTGCTGAATCACGTACCCGATGTGACGTCGAAGTGCGTTCGGATCGAGCGACAACACATCCTTTCCGTCGATCCGGATGCTGCCGGAAGAGGGTTCGATGATGCGATTGATCATCTTCATCGTCGTGGTCTTTCCGCAGCCACTCGGCCCGACGAACACGACAAGTTCGCCCGGTTCGATTCTCATCGAGAAGTTTTCGACGGCCGCACCAGATTGTCCTGGGTAGACCTTCGTGACGGTATCAAGTTCGATGCTCACACCGGCCGACTGCTGCGAAATGGCGGTGAGAAATCCGGTATTTGTGATGTCAGACACGGAGACCTCTCGAGGTTGTATATCGGGTGATGAGGATAAACGCGCCGTCCACGACGAGCGCGAGGATGATGATCAAGACTGTTCCCGTCAGCGCGTAGTTGATCGCGTTGCGAGACCCGACCGACGACAGCCCGGTGAAGATGTATTGCCCGAGACCGGGGCCTGCCACATAGGCGGCAATTGCGGCAATTCCTATGGTGAGCTGCGCCGCCACTCGTACACCCGTGATGATGACCGGCCACGCGATGGGCAGTTGCGTCGTGAGCATCACCTTCATGCGGCTCATACCCATCCCGCGAGCTGACTCGAGCACATCCGCTGGCACTTCGCGCAGCCCGACGACGGTGTTCCGAATGATCGGGAGCAGCGAGTAGAAGACGAGTGCCACAATCGTCGGCCCCCAACCCAACCCGAGCAGGGGCGACAGGAGCGCAAGGAGCGCAAGTGATGGGATGGTGATTGCGATACCCGCCGCCACGAGCGCCGTGGCTCGCGGTATGGGCCGATCCCACACCACGACGCCGATAGCGACGCCGACAATCAACGCGATCAGCAGCGAGAGCGCGACGACCGAGATGTGCTGAACAGTGAGGTCGAATATCTCGCTCCACCGGTCGTTCAGAAACAGCGCGAGATTATCGAAGCTGAAGCCAGTGTCCATGAACCATCCCTTCTCTTCATTGAGTGGACTCAGTGCGCCAACCATACGGCTTGGCGATGACACTTTGCCAAGGGGTGTTGTCGATATGGCAACCGCCGGTTACTGTTTGGAAATGGCCAAGGCAGTGGAACCGAGACGGAACACGTCAGGGTTGACCCGAGATGTCGAGATCCTCGAGCTCTTGGGCGGGGCTGAAGCAGCACAAAATCGCGGGCTTGGAGTTGTTCGGGTATCGCAACTCACCGGACGGGACAAGGCCGCCGTATCGCGATCGCTGGCGACGCTGGCCGATGCTGGGCTACTCGATCGGGACGAGTCCACACTGACGTATCGGCTTGGCTCGCGGCTGTACGCCCTCGCCGCTCGAACGACGGAGAGCCGCCTTGCGTCCCAGGCGCGTTCGCATCTGCGGCAGGTCGCACTCTCGACCCGCGAAACGACCCATCTCTGCGTGCTGCGCGGCGGGAACGTGCTGACGATTCTGAGCGAGCTAAGTCCACATGAGGTCCGAACGACGGGATGGGAAGGCGTGACGACCGCGGCCTGGCGGACACCGTCAGGCCGCGTGCTGCTCAGCGGCTGGGACCGTATTTCCCTTGCCCGCTGGTACGACGAGCATGGGCGCGACCTGCCCATCGTCGGCCCGACTGATCCCGTGATGGCTGGCGCCGGCTTCTCAGTGCTGCCCGCTCCCCCAGAAGGCAAAGCAATCGTGAATGACTTCGAAAGCCTGTGTGACGAGCTGGCACGCATCCGTTCGCGAGGGTACGCGACGTTGGATGAGGAGTTGGAACTGGGAGTCGTCGGCGCGTCGGCACCGGTGCGGGATCTGAACGGGAGGATTGTGGCGGCAATCAACGTGAGCGCACCCAAGGACCGAATCGGTGAACGCCTGGAAAACCTCGGGCACTATGTGGCCGCGGCCGCGGAGGACCTGTCCCGCCAGCTCGGCGCGACAGCGCACAACTCCGAATTGTGACGAGAGCGCTCGGTGATTCATATGTCTAGAAACGGGGCATGCGAATGCGCGAAACCATGAAAGCGGTCCGCATTCACGGCGCCGAGGATGTGCGGGTCGAGATAGTCGATCGCCCGTGCGCGACACTAGGCTCGGTCCTCATCCGGAACGCGTTCGCCGGTATCTGTGGAACGGACCTTCACTTGTTCTTCGCGCCCGAGTCGTTCGGTGGCGACTTCCGCCAACCCGCCCCGCTCACCGGCGCGACTTGGCCGCAGATCCTCGGACATGAGTTCTCCGGCACCGTGGTCGACGTCGGAGCCGGCGTGGAATCCGTCGCTGTTGGCGACAATGTTGCCGTCTTCCCGTACCACTGGTGCGGAAAATGTCAGCCCTGCCTGGCGGGACAGACAACGGGCTGCGAGTTGATGGCGTTCGAGGGCATCCAGGGCCACTCTGGTGGAATGGCGGAGTTCTCCTCCGTGGCCGTCGAGCAGTGTTTCGTTCTGCCGGGCGCGGTCGACCTCGCCCTCGGAGCACTTGTCGAGCCGATGGCCGTCGCGTGGCACAGCGTCGCGGTCGCTCACCTCGAACTCCCGGAAAGCGTTCTCGTAGTTGGCGGTGGCCCAATCGGCCTCGGCGTCTATTACGCGGCCCGTGCCCGTGGCATCGAAACGGTCATCGTATCCGAGCCGAGCGAATCGCGCCGTGAGCTCCTGCGTACCATCGGCATCGCTCATGTCGTAGATCCGACCTCCGAGGACGTACCCGAGTGCGTTCGGGCCCTCACCCGGGATCGTGGCGTCGATGCCGTCATCGACGCCGCCGGTTCCGAGGTCGCCTTCCGCGACGCCATGCGGTGCCTGGCCGTCAACGGCCGAATGGTGGTCGTCGCTGTCTACGAAAAGCCGTATCAGCTCACGCGCAGCCTCCTCACCGCTGGCCGCACCATCCGCAACTCCGAGGTCTACACCCACGACGACTATCGCGATGTCATCTCGGCTATGGCCGGCGGCGTCTACGACACCGTGACTGCCTGGATCGAGATCGTCGAACTCGAGCAAGTCGAGGACGCCATCCGCGAACTCAGCGCCGGGCGCGGAATGAAGACGCTCGTGCGTAGTCCGCGCTAGCGCGTGCGCTCTGGAACCTGCGCGGGTCAAACTACAGCTCGAAGTATCGCGGTCAGGACGAGGGAACCGCCCCGGGTGGCCTCGGGGGCCACGACCCCTTCATTCTGGCGCTGATGACAATTCTCGGTGAAGGCGACTATGTCGAACCATTCTTCCAAGCCACCCTCGACGTTCTGGCCGATGAGCTGATGCGGAACCTTGCGCCGTTACTGGCAGAGGACGGTGTCGACATCAACGACGTGACCGATATGGAGGCTCTCAACCGGGCACTTTCGATGACGGTGGAACGGCGCAACATGGAACTATTCACACCTGTTGGTGCCGCCGGGATCAGGCGATCGCCCTTTTGATGCTGGTCGTGGCCGCCATTGTGGACGTTGACACGAAGCGGGCGGGGTTTCTTCTTGAGCGGGCGTCGCCGGAGTCACCTGACGGTTCTGTTCCGGAAGTCTCCAGTTGTATCGGGCTCGCGTTGGGGCTCCTCGACAGTTGGCTCATCGGCCGGACTTGCACGCACCGGTGACGTTGGCTGAGTTTATCCGCCTGCCGGGCGGGCATTGGTTCGGACAACGCACTGCGGTCAACGTTCTCGCTTTGACCCGTAAAGGCCGCGCGTTCCCGTCTCTGGGTTCCCTGACCACACGGCAAGGAAGCCCTACCAGGTGAATTCTTTTGGGTCTGGGAAATCCTCCCCGAGCAGCTTCGCTGCGACCTTCAGAATCTCGACGTCTGTTTCTTGTTTGTCGGATCCGTTTCTTCGCCTTCACCAACTCCATGGTCTCCGGCGTCGTTATTCCGGGTGCTTCCTCTCGATCGATCTGATCCTGGCGCGCCCAGTTATGGGTAGCCGTTGCGCTCACCCCCAGCTCGACGGCCGCGGTCGTGATCGGTTTACCAGCCGGAACGAGCGCTACAGCGCGCATCCGAAACCTGATGGGGGGGTCTTGGCAGGGATGAAGCCTCTCAAGGAGAACCCGAACCACACACCATTTCGGGTAACTAAAACATGGGCGGTTAAAAAAATCAAACAACCCGGGGGCAGTCCCGCTGAGATCAAGAAGGTCGTTTCGCGGTGGAGTCGTCGCGAGAGAGACTCCAAACAGAAGCGCGAGAACTGACAACATTGACACAATTATGCCCGAGCCTCACGGCCGCTATCTCGGTCTCTTGCGGAGCAGTCGGCGCATCCATCCCATGATCAGTCTCCCGTCACGAGAGTACGGCTCTCGCTGATCCGGCCTAGCTAGCAGCCCCCTGCTCGAGCGACTTTACTTTGTCAAGCAGCGCACCAATCGCGGCGTCCTGGGAGGCGAGATGCAATTGAATCTGCTTAGCTTCTTCAAGAATCGCCCCCGCATCCTCATAGGTTGCCGCCGACCGCGCGTCCGCCGCGGCGGCCTGAATGTTTTGACCGACGATTATCACCGGTAGCAGCACCAACTGCAGGAATGTTTGCGCAATCCACGCGATGATGACAATCGCGTTCTGACTGAGAATAGCGGCCGGTAAACTCACCAGCGCGATCGCTGTGAAAACGTACGCACACCACATCGTTCCCACACTGGTCGTGATACCAAGCCCAACCTTTCGATTGAACCGGTTGACGAGTTTGTCCTGCGGGTGAAGAGTCTTGGCGGCCGCGCGCACCGTCGGCGGTCCCTGCCGAACCCTTTCCGCGGCCCGCGTGTGCTGTTTGTACTCGAACGTGCTTGTCATTGCGAATTCCATTCATCGGGGAGGTGGCTAAATTCTCTCATTCCCGCCCGGAAGCTCTTGCGCCCACCGACAGACCAGATGATCGTTGCTCGCTGACAACGCGGCGAGCTCACACGCTCGTTGCGGACATGGTTTCGGATGCCGTCGCTACACACCGAAACTCGCGAGGTCGAAATCTCAGCAGAAATTTCGATCACCGAGGCGCCATTTCGATCACGC
>JAYVNU010000154.1:0-4797 GCA_043758345.1 Lacisediminihabitans sp. | reverse complement strand
ACCACGAGATTCGCGCCGTCGCGCACGCCGAGCTCGTCGATCTCGCCGAAGAGATGGTCGGCGGCATATCGGGCGAACACGTCGCTGAGGCCGGGCTCGACGCCCATTCCCACCAGCGCGAGGCGTCCGGCGAGCTCCCAGTCGGGTGCCTGGGCGAACTGGTCGTCCCCGAGCTTGACGCCGGTCTCGGAATACGGATCGGTCGGATGCGGCTCCGACAGGCTCATCGCCATGTCGACATAGTCTGCGCCAGCTGCCAGCGCCCCGGCGAAGATCGTCGGCACGAACTTCGGCTCGACGGCGTTCATCACATGGGTCACCCGGTTCTCCCGGGCGACGGATTCGACGCTGTCGGGATCGGAGGCGTCGATCTGCGCCGCGACGAAACGGCCGCCCTGCGCGCCGTGCTTCGTCTCGATCCAGGCGATGGTGCGTTCAGCGCGAGAGACGTCGTAGTCGCTCACGACGATGGTCTCGAAAAAGGTTCGTCGTGCGGCGATCTTCGCGATCGCATCACCGACGCCGCCGGCGCCGACAAGGAGAATTCTCATGACGCAACGCTAGCGGTTGGCCGACCCCGCGCTGCTCCTCCGACCCGCCCGTGGACCACAACTCATGCTGTTTACCGGATGCCGCGGCCGTCGGTAGCGGAAACGCTGGGATGTCGCCAGCCGAGAATCCAAACAGCATGAGTTATGCGCACGACACCGGCGGTCACCAGCCGGCCCGCGTCACAGCTTCGGCCAGCCGTCCGCTGCCCAGACGATCTTCCGGATGCCGAGGGGCGTCGCCCCTCCGGCGTCACCGTCGTAGAAGTGGTGAACCAGGTGTCCGCGCGCCGCGGATTCGCCGCCCGGCCCGATCTCTCGTCCGTCGGTCGCCAGGATCTTCGTTTCCCCTCCGTTGGGGAGCGGCATGCCTCGCCGGTCGAAGTAGGGGCCGGAGACCGATCGCGAGCGTCCGACGTTGATGTTGTGGGTGCTGGTCAGCGCGCGGCAGCATAAGGCGAACGACACGACGAGGTAGTACCAGCCACCGTGCCGAACGGTGGTCGCTGCCTCGACGGCGTTCGGTGGCGTCCGGCGGTCGACGAGGCGGAGGGGAACGGCCGCCGGGTCGGAGCGCAGTCCGCTCGGCCAGCTCAGCTGCACCTGCCGGATGCCGCTCCTGAATGAGCCGAACGTCATCCATGGCGTCCCGTGGGAGTCCTCGATGATCCCGGGGTCGATCGCATTGAAGTCGTCGGTGGGAATCGACCCGGTGACTGCCCTCGATCGACCCAGCGCGAAGGCGCGGCGGCGGGGTCGAGCGTTGTGTTGGTCATCAGACCGATCACGGAGTTGTTCGATCCGAACGTCGATGCCGCGTAGTACCGGTACCAGAGTCCGCCGTGGTGGAAGAGCTCCGGCGCCCAAAGGTTCTTCACCCCTGGCGCGCGTTCCGAGGCCCAGGCGGGGATCTTCGTGTCGACATTGCGTATCCGGCTCCAGTCGTGTCCGTCGGACGAACGACTCTCGATGGTCCTGGGCCCCGCCTCGCTCCCGGTGGAGTACACATATTAGGGCTGGCCGGATGCTCCGGCCACGAGCACCGAGTCGTGAGCCGCGAACTCGCCGGTGAGCTTTCGCGGGGAGGAGTCCGACGTGTTCCCGGAGACGGAGACGGTGACGACCGCGACGACCGCGATCAGCACCCCGATGAGGTCGCTCGCGAGGATGCCGGAGAGCGTGATGATCAGCCGTCTGCTCATGGTCAGCCGAGGCTCACCGCGGTCCACGACACCGGGGGGAGAGTGATCGTAAGGCTGCCATCGGCCAGCTGCACCGTCTGGTTCGGGGCCATCCCGACCCGTTCCGGGTCGTCGAGGGTGTTACAGGCGGAGCTATCGTCGTCCGACAGCGTCTGCGCTTCGAGCACCTCCGTCTGCCCGAGACCCGCGGCGTCGACGGTGACCGTCACGGCGTCGGTCTGGCTGCGATTGACGAGGAAGATCGCCGCGCGCCCCGTCTCGGCGTCGTGTGTCGCAACACCGTCGACGAGGCTCACCTCGCCGTAGAGCGCCGTCGGGTAGGTGTCGGTCGAGAGCTTGAGCTCGAGGGCCACACCGCGGGCGAGCTCCGCCGTCAGCGCGAAGGGAAAGTAGGTGGTCTGCCGCCAGCACGGTCCGCCCGGCTCGGTCATGATCGGCGCGATCACGTTGACGAGTTGCGCGAGCGATGCCGAGGTCACCCGATCCGCATGTTTGAGGAGTGAGATGAGGAGATTGCCGAAGACGACGGCGTCTGCGACGGAGTAGCAGTCTTCGAGCAACCGGGGCGCAACCGGCCAGTTGTCGATGCCGACAATCTGGTCGACCTCGTGATAGCGGTCGACATACCAGACGTTCCATTCGTCGAAGGAGATGTCGATCGTCTTCGAACTGCCCCTGACGGCCTTCACGTGATCCGCGGTGGCGATCACCGACTCGATGAAGCGCTCCATGTCCACTGCCGAGGCAAGGAAACTGCCGAGATCGCCGTTGCGCTCCTGATAGTAGGCGTGGCACGAGATGTAGTCGACGTCGTCGTAAGTGTGGCCGAGCACGACACGTTCCCACTCGCCGAAGGTAGGCATCTGGGCACTGGATGATCCGCAGACGACGAGCTCGACGGAGGGGTCGAGCTGGCGCATCCCCTTCGCCGTTCGCGACGCGAGCTTGCCGTAGTCGTCGGCCGACCGGTGACCGAGTTGCCACGGACCGTCCATCTCATTGCCGAGGCACCACATCGAGACGCCGAAAGCATCCGTCCGCCCGTTGCTCACACGCCGGTCGGAAAGAGCCGTGCCGGAGGGGATGTTGCTGTACTCGAGCAGGTCGAGGGCCTCGAGCGTTCCGCGTGTTCCGAGGTTCACCGCGAGCATCAGCTCGCTGCCGACCTTGTCGAGCCAGGAGGAGAACTCGTGGAGTCCGACCTCGTTCGTCTCGGTCGAATGCCAGGCGAGGTCGAGGCGCCGCGGCCGTTCGGCTCGAGGCCCCACGCTGTCTTCCCAGCGGAACCCGGAGACGAAGTTTCCCCCGGGATACCGGATGGTCGACACTCCCAATTTTTTGACGAGATCGATGACGTCGGTGCGGAATCCTTCGGCGTCGGCGGTCGGGTGTGTCGGCTCGTAGATACCGTCATAGACACAGCGCCCAAGATGCTCGACGAAAGAGCCGAAGAGCCGTCGATTGATCGGTCCGACGACGAAGTGTGGGTCGATGGTGAGATGTGCCGTTGGCATTGTGCTCTTTCGCGCGGGGAACGGTGGACTGTCAATCACTTTAGGCTGCCGAGCGAGAGCCCGCCCCGCCAGTACTTCTGCGGGGTGAGGATCGCGACGATGAGGGGGATGAGCGAGATGAGCGAGATGAGCGAGCCGATGATGATGAGGCTCCAGAGCGACTGGCCACCTCCGTTGTTGGATGAGGCGAGCCCCTCCCACAGTCCGATACCGACAGTGAAGGGACAGAGGTTGGTGTTCGAGAACATGGCGAGCGGCAGGAAGTAGTTGTTTCAGGTTCCGACGACCGACAGCAGCAGCACGGTGACGACGGCCGGTCGCATGGGCGGCAGCGCACCCTGGAAGAAGGTGCCGAACTCCCCCGCGCCATCCATCCTCGCCGCGTCTAGCAGGTCGTCCGGCACAGCATCCGCCGCGGAGACGCGCATGCTGTACACCCCGAACGGATTGAGGAGCGAGGGGAGGATGACCGCCCAGATCGTGTCCGTCAGCCCGAGTTGCGACGTCAGCACGAAGGTCGGGATGACGAGGGCAGTCAGCGGCACCATCACCGACCCGAGGAGGATCGCGAACGACAAGGTTGCGCCCGCGGAAGGCGAACGTGGCGAGGGTGTAGAGCGCGGAGTTGCCCATCCAACGAAGGTAGATGCCGCCGTTGTCGGTGAACAGTCCGCTGAGGGTGCCGAAGAAGTCGAAGGTCTTGTCGAACCAGAGTGCGCCCGCCGACCCCGCGAACAGTCCGTGAGCATTTTTGGTGCTCGCGACGATGAGAAACCGCAGCGGCACGAGGAAGTAGACGATGAGCACACCGAGGAAGATGAGAAACACCACGCCGAATGGCGCGATGAAGAGCCAGCCGGTGCGGGCGGGCTCCGGGCTTCGGGCCTCGGGCCTCGGGCCTCGGGCTTCGGGCTTCGGGCTTCGGGCCTCGGGCTTCGGGCTTCGGGCTTCGGGATGAGCGTCCCGGCTTCGTCGTCAGGGTTCGGGGATTCGCGGGTCGCGACCGCGTGGTCGCGAGAATCGCTGGCGTATCTGCCACGGTTGTTCCGCCCGGTCGGGGAGTGCGTCCGGGGATGGGTGAGGGCCGGTGGAGCCGGCCGACCCCGCGAGAATCGGCCGGCCACCGCCGGAGAGTGCCAACTATTTGACGGTGAAGCCCTGGTGCTTGGCGTACGTGACCATCGTCGCCTGCAACTCGATGGCGGCATCCGATCCGGAGATCTTCCCGGCGTTGATCTTCACGATCTCGGCCTGCAACTGTGCGGAGCAGTAGACGGAGAACGGGCTGTAGTTGACCCCCCTGTAGACGTTCTCCGCCGGCAGGTAGATGTCTTTGTTCGCCTTTTGGCCGTTGAAGAAGTCGACCGCGTGATCCACGAAGGCATCGGATTTCAGCACGCCCTGGTTGAGCGGGAAGATCGTCTGCGTCTTCCAGCCATCGGTCAGAGAGGCGTCATCGGCGTAGAGACCCTTGGCGACGATCGCCGAGAGCTTCTTGTCGGAGGCCTGGGATGTCACGGCGAAAGTCGATCC
>JAYVNU010000153.1:0-4805 GCA_043758345.1 Lacisediminihabitans sp. | reverse complement strand
ACACCGCGAGTGGCCCGGTCTCTGACAGGAGTTCGAGCGCGACCCGGTCGTCGGGCATCCGGAGGGCGACCGTTCCGTTCGTGTCGCCGAGGTCCCAGTGGAGCGAGGATCGAGCCGGAAGGATGACGGTGAGGCCGCCCGGCCAGAACTCGGCGACGAGGGCTCGCACCTCATCCGGCACCGACTCGGCGAGCGCGTCGAGGGTGGGAATCCCGGGGATCAATACCGGGGGTGGAGCCTGCCGGGTGCGGCCCTTCGCGTCGAGGAGTCTCTGCACCGCCTCCGGACTGAAGGCATCCGCAGCGACACCGTACACGGTGTCCGTCGGCATGACGATGAGCTCACCGCGGCCGATGGCGACCCGGGCGAGCCGCATGCCGGTGAGGAGCTCAGCCTGGTCCGAACAGTCGTGAATCATCGCCATATCGGGCCCCATCCTACTTCGGCGCACCTGTCTGCCTTCCGCGGCTGGGTTTGGAATACTGGAATGCCAGCCGGAAACAGATGTGTTTGGAGCCCGAGTGACCCTGTTCTTCTTCGATTTTGACAAGACCCTCTTCGCCTACGACTTCCACATCCGACTCCCGGCCCTCAGTCTCGTGACCGGCGTGAGCCAATACCAGCTCGCGAAGACCTGGTGGGCCGGCGGATACGAGATCCGAGCGGAGAGCGGTGAGTGGCGTGAATGCGACGAGTATTTCGCGGAATTCACCCGCGTGACCGGGGCGAAGCTCACCCTCGAGACCTGGCAGGAGACGAGGGCGCTCGCCAGCACCGCGATCCCCGGGAGCGTCGCGGCACTCGCCCACGCTGCGACTCTCGGCTCGGTCTGCGTGCTGTCGAACAACCCGGCTCCGTTCGCCGCCTCGCTCACTCTGCTCGCACCGGATGTCGCAGCCATCGTCGGCGACAACCGCTTGGTGAGCTGCGACCTCGGCACCCGGAAGCCCGATCCAGCCATCTTCCGGCTCGCGCTCGACCGCATGGGCGCGACGGCCGAAGAGACCTTCTTCACGGATGATTCGGCCTCCAACATCGCCGGGGCAGAATCCATCGGCATCACCGGCCACCACCTCACCTACGTCGACGGAGTGCCCCAGGTCGACGCCCTGAGAGCGGCGATCGATCGTTTCGTCGGCTGATGCTGCTCTTCATCTTCGACATGGACGACGTGCTCTACGACTACGACTGGCGGGTGCGGATGGACGGCCTCACCGAACTGACCGGTCTCACCATCCCGCAGCTTCGGGAGCGCTGGTGGCAGGACGGAGCGGAAGAGCATGCCGAGGCCGGCGGTTTCGCCGACGCGGATGCCTACCTCGACGCCTTCAATCGCGCGCTCGGCGTGTCGGTCAGCGAGGAGGACTGGGTGCGCGTGCGGGGATCCGCGATGACACCCTGGCCGGAATCGATCGCCGCGGTCGAGCGCGCCAAGCAACTCGGGAGGGTGACGCTGCTGACCAACAACGGCCCGCTGACCGCAAAACATCTTCGCTCGCTCGCGCCGGAGCTCGTGTCGGTCTTCGGGGATGATCTCTATACGTCGTCCGACTACGGCGCCCGCAAACCAGATCCCGAGGTCTTCACCGCCGTGCTCGAGCAGTACGACGCGAAGCCGGAGGACGCGTTCTTCGCCGACGACCTGCTGACCAATATCGAGGGCGCCCTGAGCGTCGGTATCACCGCACACCTCTTCACGGATGCCGCAACGCTTCTCACCGCCATCGAAGAGTTCGCCGCTCTGAGGGCCGGCTCTGGCTCTCGCAGCCTCCGTGCGCCAGACTGACAGCGGAAGGCTGACCATGATCGATCAGGAATTGCTCGACGAGCTGTGGGACTTCGACGACGCCGCAGCGACCGAGGCGCGACTTCACATCGAGCTCCAGCAGGGCGGACCCTATGACGAGATCGAGCGTTCGGAGCTGAAGACCCAGCTGGCCAGGGCCATCGGCCTGCAGGAGCGCTACGACGACGCTGCAGAGATGCTCATCGAGGTCGAGGCGGCCGAAGCCCCCGTCGTCATCGCCCGTGTGCTGCTCGAGAGCGGACGCATCCTGAACTCCGCCGGAAAGGGAACGGATGCCGCACCGCTGTTCCTGCGTGCGGCCGAGATCGCCGGCCAGAACGGTCTCATCTTCCTTCAGGTCGACGCACTACACATGCTCGCGATCGTGACACCGTCGAACGCCGAACACTGGATAGCGCAGGCCGTCGCGATCGCGGCAGGCTCGCCCGACGAGCGCACCCGACGCTGGCTCATTTCGCTGCATAACACTCTCGGCTGGAGTCATTTCGACGCCGGCGAGTTCGAGGCGGCGATGTCCGAGTTCGTCACGGCCGCGCGCTGGGCAGACCTCGTCGGCACGGAACAGCAACGCACGTGGGCGGCCGAGGCCATCGCCGAGTGCGAGATTGCGACACAGAGCGACGAGCTGTAGGTCGACTGCTGCCCACCGCGTGACTATGCCGGGCGATACGCCGTCGTCGCACGATCACGACCGAGCAGGTCGCGGTGGGTTTCGACGGCCGACCAGCCATCATCCCGGAGAAGTGCTGCGATCGCGCCGCCCTGCAGTTCGCCGTGCTCGAGCACGAGGGTGCCGCCGGGGTGGAGGAGGCGGCGGGCAGTGTGCGAGACGTCGCGCACGACATCCAGTCCGTCCGCTCCGCCGTAGAGGGCGTGCTCCGGGTCGAACAGCCGCACCTCGGGATCGCGCGGGATCGCTCCGAGGGGGATGTACGGCGGATTCGAGATCACGACGGCGACAGCGCCGTCGAGCTCGGGCAGTGCGTCGGCCAGTGCGATGAAGACCGCGCGCGCGTTATCACCGCCGATCTGGCGGAAGTTCTGCTTCGTCCAGACGAAGGCGAGCGGGGAATTTTCGACGCCGTAGATCTGCGCGTGGGGCACCTCGGTCGCCATCGCTAGCGCGATCGCGCCGCTCCCGGTGCCGAGATCCACGGCGATCGGTCTCGGCTGGGCGGCCGACCGGAGGGCATCGATCGCGAATTGCGCGACCTGCTCGGTCTCCGGCCGCGGCACGAAGACGCCCGGGCCGACGGCGAGTTCGATGGTGCGGAAGGGCGCGAGTCCGGTGAGGTGCTGCAGCGGTTCACGCGCGGCACGGCGTTCGATCAGTTCGAGGATCTCCATCGTGTCGGTCGCCGACAGCGGGGCCTTGATGACGGCCTTCGCCTGCACCTGGCCGCGACCGAGGCCGAGCACGTGGCCGATCAGCAGTTCGGCGTCCGCCTCCGGGGAGGGCACGCCCGAGTGCGCGAGCACGTCGATCGCACGCATGAGAACGGACGCAACGGTCGGAGAGGTGTCACCTGTCATGAGTGAGAGCTGGGGCGGCCCGTTCGAGCCGACGGCCGCTCAGTCTTCCGTGTCTCCGAGGGCCGCGAGGCGTGCCTCTTCGTCGGCCTCGATATCCGCCTGGATGACGGCCTCGAGCGCCCCGTTCATCACGGCGTCGAGGTTGTAGGCCTTATACCCGGTTCGATGGTCGGCGATTCGATTCTCCGGGAAATTGTAGGTGCGGATGCGCTCCGACCGGTCCATCGTGCGGATCTGGCTCTTGCGAACGACGGATGCCGCGGCGTCGATCTCCTCCTGCTGCCGGGCGAGCACCCGTGCGCGAAGCACCCGCATCCCCGCCTCGCGGTTCTGCAGCTGCGACTTCTCGTTCTGCATCGCGACCACGATCCCCGTGGGGAGGTGGGTGATGCGAACGGCGGAGTCGGTGGTGTTCACCGACTGGCCACCGGGTCCGCTTGAGCGGTAGACGTCGATCTTGAGATCGTTCTGGTTGATCTCGACCTCTTCGGGCTCGTCAACCTCTGGGAAGACGAGCACGCCGGCCGCGGACGTGTGGATGCGCCCCTGCGACTCCGTCGCCGGAACCCGCTGGACGCGGTGCACGCCGCCCTCGTACTTGAGATGGGCCCAGACACCCTCGGCAGGATCGCTGGAGCTTCCCTTGATGGCAAGCTGGACATCCTTGATGCCACCAAGGTCGCTCGAGGTTTGCTCGATTATCTCGGTCTTCCAGCGCTTCGACTCAGCGTAATGGAGGTACATGCGCAGAAGATCGCCGGCGAAGAGCGCCGACTCTGCGCCGCCCTCCCCCATCTTGATCTCCATGATCACGTCGCGACCGTCGTTCTCGTCGCGCGGGATGAGCAGACGCCGAAGGCGTTCCTCGATGGTGTCGAGTTCGGCCTGCAGCGTCGGCACCTCGGCGGCGAACGACTCATCGTCCTCCGCCATCTCGGTGGCGGCGGCGAGGTCGTCGGTCAGTTGGTTCCACTGGTTGTAAGCCGCGACGATACGACTCAGTTCCGCATAGCGGCGGTTGACCTTCTTCGACCGTGCCGGGTTGGAATGGAGTTCAGGGTCAGCGAGCTGCTCCTGGAGTCCCTCATGCTCGGCCAGCAATGTCTTCACTGACTCGAACATCGACTAGTCCTCTTTGGTTCCTGCGGCACCCGGAAGCGACTTCTGGATCTTCATGAGGAATTCGACGTTCGACGACGTGTCCTTGAGCTGCGAGAGCACCGTTTCGAGGGCCTGCTGGGTGTCGAGACCGGCGAGTGCGCGGCGGAGCTTCCAGTTGACCTTCGTCTCGTCGACGCCCATGAGCATCTCCTCACGACGGGTTCCGGATGCGTTGACGTCGACCGCCGGGAAGATGCGCTTGTCGGCCAGCTGGCGCGACAGGCGCAGTTCCATGTTTCCGGTGCCCTTGAACTCCTCGAAGATGACCTCGTCCATCTTGGACCCGGTCTCGACGAGCGCCGTG
>JAYVNU010000152.1:0-14361 GCA_043758345.1 Lacisediminihabitans sp. | reverse complement strand
CGAATCACTCCGCCAAGGGAGAACATCCGTGAAGAAATCTCTGAGGCTCGGAGCTGTGATTGTGTCTGTCGCCGTCGCGACGCTCGCGCTCGCGTCGTGCAGTTCTGCCGGCACGCCGAGTACAGGATCGACAAGCGGTGTCTCGTCGATCAAGGTCGTCATCGCCGAGTACAGCAAAGACCACACCAAGACGTTCTGGGATGCATTCGCGACGAAGTACCAGAAGACCACCGGGGTGAAGCTGAACTTGCAGATCATCAACTGGAACGACCTCGACCAGCAGTCGTCGACGATGGTGCAGACCGGTAACGTGCCCGACATCCTGAACGAGAACGCCTATGCGAGCTACGCGGCCGACGGGCTGCTCTACAACTCCGACGAGGTGTTGCCGGCCGCGACGAAGGCCGACATCATCCCGGCGTTCGTGAAGAGCGGCACCTACAAGGGCAAGTTCTACGGAATGCCCGACCTCGCGTCGACCCGCGCCCTGTTCTACAACACCGACCTCTTCTCGAAGGCCGGCATCGCGAAGCCGCCGACCACCTGGGATGAGTTCACTGCTGCCGCCAAGAAGGTCGCGGCGCTCGGCAACGGCGTCGTCGGCTATGCGCAGCCGCTCGGACCGGAGGAAGCCCAGGCCGAATTCGCCATCTGGCTGTTCAACAACGGCGGTGACTTCAAGAACAACGGGAAGTGGACGCTGAATTCTGCGGCAAACGTGAAGACGCTGCAGTACATGAAAGACCTGTCGGTGAAGGAGAAGGTCACCCAAAACAACCCGGGAAGCACCAATCGCACGGATGGCGCCTTCTCGCTGTTCGAGCAGGGCAAAGCCGGCATGGTGGTCGGTTTCAGTCCGCTGCAGGGTGCGCTCGACACCCAGTACACCGGGGTGTAGTACGCAATTGCTCCGATGCCGTCAGGCAACAAGGCGGCAGCGCAGACCTACGGGGTCACCGACTATCTGATGTCGTTCAAGAAGAAGGGCAACGAGTCGGCCGTGAAGGCCTTCTACACGCTCTATTACTCGCCGACCGAGATCAACACCTGGATCAAGGCGGAGGGATTCCTCCCGGTCACGACCACGGGCCTGAAGGAGTTCAGCAGCGCCCCGAAGCTGAAGGTCTACCTCGACACGCTTCGAAACATCCACCTCACGCCGACGGATGATCCGGAGTGGGACAAAATCAAGGGGACCATCGCGCAGAACATCGGTCTCGCCGTCGCCCCGGCAGGCGACCCGAAGAAGTTCCTCGACGACCTGCAAGCGCAGGCCGAGGCCGGTAAGTAGCGGTGGCGGGTCGGCCTCGCCGGCGGAGTCGCGACAGCGGCACCGCGAGCATCGCTGAGGCGCTGCTCTGGCTCGGACCGGCCCTCATTCTCATCGTCGGCGTCGTGCTCTCTCCGGCGATAGTCCTCGTCGCCACCTCCTTCGGCCGGTATTCGATCACCGGCTTGCGCACCGGCGATGCCGGCACGTCGAACTATGTCGGGTTCCTGATGAGTCCCGAACTGCCGCGGGTCGTCGGCAACACCGGGGTGTGGGTGGCGGCGGTCGTCGTGCTGACCATCGTCACGAGTCTCGCTCTCGCGCATTTCCTCTCGAAGAGCTTCTGTGGTCGGCGCTTCGTGCGGTGGGCTGTCATCGTGCCGTGGGCTGCGGCACTCGTCATCTCCAGTCAGCTGTTCCGGCTGATCTACGACTACTACCACGGCATCCTCAACCAGTTTCTGCTCGCGCTCCACGTCATCCAGAAGCCGATCGACTGGCTGGGGGATCCGCATTTCACGATGATCTCGATGATTCTCGTCGGGGTCTTCGTCTCGATTCCGTTCACGGCATACTTCTTCGTCGCCGGGCTGAACGGCATCCCGGGTGACGTCTACGAGGCCGCGCGGATCGACGGCGGGAGGCCGTGGCAGATCTACCGGCAGATCACCCTTCCGCTGCTGCGGCCGGCGATCCTGATCGGTGTCGTTCTCAACATGATCTACGTCTTCAACTCTTTCCCGATCATCTGGATCCTCAACGGGTCGAACCCCGGATTCGGCAACGACACGATGATCACCTACATGTACAAGCTGGCGTTCCGCAGCGCGCAGCATGACGTCGGTCTGTCCGCGGCCGCCGGGGTATTCAACGTGATCGTCATCCTCATCGCGGTCGCCGTCTATCTTCGATTCGTCAAGTGGCGAGAGAGCAGCGACGCATGACACTCTCAGCGTTTCCCCGTCGTAGGCTCCGCGGCTGGAAAAGCTCCCGCCGCTGGGTGATGCCGCTCGCCGGCCTCGCCGTCATCGTCTTCTTCGTCGCACCCTATGTCGTCATGCTGCTTGACGCCCTCCGCCCGAGCGGGGAGGTGCTCGCGACCCCGCCGACCTTCTTCCCGAAGACCTGGACAGCGGATGCCTTCGTGCAGGTGGTCTCCGACCCCGCGTTCCAGAACTGGCTGAAGACATCCCTCGTCGTCGCGGTCTTGGCGACCGCCATCGTGATCATCGTCGCGATCCCGGCCGCATACTTCACCGCACGGTTTCGCTTTCGCGGACGACTGCTCTTCCTCGGACTCGTCGTGGTCACGCAGATGTTCGCGCCGACCAGCCTCGTGGTCGGCATCTACCGCGAGTTCTACGACCTCGGGCTGATCAACACCTACACGGCGCTGATCCTCACCGATGCGGCGTTCAACATCGCGTTCGCGCTCTGGATCCTGCAGGGGTTCTTCGCGGCGATCCCGAAGGACATGGAGGAGGCCGCGGCGCTCGACGGGTGCGGACGGGTCGGCACGATGTTCCGCATCATGCTCCCGCTCACTCTCCCCGGTGTCGTGACCGCGGTGACGTTCACGTTCATCGCGGCGTGGAACGAATACGTCGTTGCGCTCACCCTGATCCAGGATGACGCGCTCAAGCCGCTCACGGTCGGCATCAGCTCCTACGTCACGGCCTATCAGCAGAACTGGGCCCAGCTCTTCGCCGCGTCCCTCATCGCCATCGTTCCGGTGGTCATTCTCTTCGCGCTGATCGAGAAGCATCTGGTCGGGGGCCTGACCGCCGGTGCGATCAAGTGACCGAGTATGTTTCTTTTATGTAAATGGTCCTAACAAAGCTTGCGGCCGAGGGGTTTGTAAGGTTTACTAACAAACACGTTCCACCCGGTTTCCACCGATCCCACCGCACCAGCGACGATGCCTCCCGGCCCCGTCGACATCCTGAGAGGATCCTCGAATGAAAAGAAGGCTCGCAAGCGTCACGGCCGTCGCACTGGCATCGGTCCTGGCGCTCGCCGCATGCAGTTCCGGTACCGGCACCGCGACAAGCGTCGGTGCAAGCACCAAAGGAAAAGGCAAGACCGTCACGCTCTGGCTCGCCGGCGCCGACACCCCGGATCCCCTCCGCGCGTACCTGAAGACGGAGTTCGCCAAGGAGACCAAGGGCACCCTCGACATCCAGCAGCAGTCCTGGGGAGATCTCGTCACGAAGCTCACCACCGCGCTTCCCGACAAGAACAACACGCCGGATGTCACCGAGATGGGCAATACCCAGTCTCCGACCTTCACGAATGTCGGGGCGTTCCTCGACATCTCCGATATGTACGCGCAGCTGGGCGGCGCAAGCCTCCTGCAATCGTTCGTCGATGCCGGCAAAGTCGACGGCAAGAACTACACGCTGCCGTACTACTTCGGATCGCGTTATGTCTTCTACCGCAAAGACGTCTGGGCCAAGGCCGGAATCACCTCCGTACCGACGACGCTGACCGACTTCAACAAAGACATTGCGACCATCGCCGCCAAGAACCCCGACAACATCACCGGGTTCTCCGGCTTCTACCTGGGCGGCCAGGACTGGCGCGACGGAATCTCCTGGATCTTCGCCAACGGCGGGGATATCGCGAAACCGTCCGGCGGCACGTGGGTGGCGAGTCTCGAAAGCGCTGCGACCCAGAAGGGTCTCGTGCAGTTGCAGGGGCTCTACAAGAATGCCTCCAACGCGCCGAACGACGCCAAGGACTCCAACCAGTACATCTATCTCAACGATGACGATGCACTCCCGGGAGCAACGCCCGCGGATGCGACGACACCGGTCTCGCTGAGTGCCGCGACGATCATGGCGCCCGGCTGGGCTCACTGGTCGATCGGCACGAAGGCGACGGGAGCGGATGGGAAAGTCACCCGCACCTTCGATGACAGCATCTTCGGAGTGTTCCCGCTGCCAGGCGCCGACGGAAAGCCGGCACCAGTATTCGCCGGAGGATCGAATATCGGCATCTCAGCGAAGAGCAAGAATCCAGGGCTCGCGAAGACCCTGCTGAAGATCATGTTCAGCAAGACTTACCAAGAGATGCTCGGCAAGAACGGCCTCGGCCCGGCAAACTCGAAGTACGTCTCGTCTCTCGGTGCCGACGAGTTCGCGAAAGCGCTCATCTCGTCGGCGTCCAACTCGAAGCTGACCCCGGCGGCACCGGGCTGGGCATCCGTCGAATCGGGAAGTGTGCTCGAGGAGTTCTTCTCGAAGATCAAGGACTCGACCGACCTTCCCGCGCTCGCGAAGGAGTATGACGCCAAACTGAATCCATTGCTGAACGGCAACTAGCCGGTCGCGCCCGCGACTGTTCCCTTTCGGGACGGATGGTCGCGGGCGCGCACGAACAATCGTCCCGAGACCGAACACTCACCAGCCAGACCGACCTAAGGAGCCCGGATGACGACCACGCTGCATCCCGAAGCTCCGGCTCTGGTCGCCGGCCCGCAGTCACAGCCGCCCCGCATCCCGCGCAAGCGCCGCATCTCGTTCACTCCCTACTTCCTGCTGATCCCGGCCGTCGCCATCCTCGTGATCGCGATGGGCTACCCCCTCGTCTGGCAGATCGTCACGTCGACGCTCACGTACGGGCTCACGCAGCAGTTCGGCAAGCCAGCCGAGTTCGTCGGGCTCGGCAACTACGTGACGCTCGCATCTGATCCATACATGTGGACGGTCATCCTCCGCTCGGTGCTGTTCTGCTTCGCCGCGGCCGCACTCACGATGGGCCTCGGGGTGCTCGTCGCGCTGCTGATGCGGGCCGTGGGCGGTGTCATCCGCATCATCATCCAGATCTCGATGCTGCTGGCCTGGGCGATGCCGGTCGTCGCGGCGATGACGGTGTGGAACTGGCTCTTCGACTGGCGTCGAGGTGTCGTGAACTGGGTGCTGACCTCGCTCGGGCTGCCGTTCCAGAACCACAACTGGTTGCAGGATCCGGTGTCGTTCTACTTCGTCGCCCTCGTGATCGTGGTCTGGATGAGCGTGCCGTTCGTCGCGTTCTCGCTCTACGCGGGCCTCACGCAGGTGTCTGGCGAGGTGCTCGAGGCGGCGCAGATGGACGGAGCGACGCCGAGGCAGCGCTTCCAGTTCATCATCGTGCCGATCATCCGCCCGGTCGTCTCGATCGTGCTCCTGCTGCAGGTCATCTGGGATCTGCGGGTCTTCACGCAGATCAAGCTGCTGCAGGACGCCGGCTCCATCGCCAGCGAGACCAACCTGCTCGGCACCTATATCTACCAGCTCGGCACCGGGTCGAGCAATTTCGGCACGGCATCGGCCGTGTCGATCTTCGTGCTCATTCTCACGGTCGGAATCAGCGCCTTCTACGTGCGCAGCATGCTGAAAGAGGATGAATCATGAGGGTCAGGATGACTCCGGCGCGCGTGATCCTCGCAATCGTCGGCATCGCCGTCGCGATGATCTGGATCTTCCCGGTGTACTGGATGGTCAACTCTTCTCTGCTGCCGAACGTCGTGCTGCAGTCGCAGACCCCGTCGTTCTTGCCGCTCGGCGGATCGTTCGACAACTTCAGCGCGGTGTTCCAGGGCGGAACCTTCCTCCCGGCCCTCGGTATGAGCGTCGTCATCGCCCTGATCGTCGTGGCGTGCTGTCTGATGTTCGCGTTCCTCGCGGCCCTCGCGATCAGCCGCTTCCGGTTTCGGGGGCGCAAGGGATTCGTGCTGGCGATCCTGTTCATCCAGATGCTTCCGGCCGAGGGACTGTTCATCGCGCAGTACAAGCTCATGGCGTCGGTCGACTTGCTCAACACGGTGCTCGGCGTGAGCATCATCTACATCGCCGCGGTCGTGCCCTTCACTATCTGGATGCTGCGCGGATTCGTCGCCGGGATTCCTGCAGAACTCGAGGAGGCCGCGATGGTCGACGGGCTCAGTCGCACCAGGGCGTTTCTGCGCATCACGTTTCCGCTGCTCGCACCCGGGCTCGTCGCATCCGGCGTCTACGCGTTCCTGCAGGCCTGGAACGAATTCACCGTCGCCCTCGTCGTGCTGCAGAAGAATTCCGTGCAGACCTTGCCGCTCTGGCTGCGGGGCTTCATCCAGGCCTCGGCGAGCCATGCCATCGACTGGGGGCAGGTGATGGCGGCTTCGACGCTCGTCGCGCTTCCAGTAATCATCTTCTTCCTTCTCGTGCAGGGCCGGATGACGAGCGGACTCGTCAGCGGGGCGGTGAAGGGATGAGCGCGGCACTCGGCGTCCTGCTTCCCGGATTCAGCGGCCCCGAGCTGCCGGAGTGGCTCGCAGCACGACTGCGCGACGGGCTCGCGGGGGTCTGCATCTTCGCGACGAACATCGAGTCCCGCGCCCAGCTGCGCAGGCTGACCGACTCGATCCGGGAGGCGAATCCGCGGGCGATCATCGCGATCGACGAGGAGGGCGGAGACGTCACGCGGCTGTATCAGTCGGTCGGGTCGCCGTATCCGGGAAATGCCGTCCTCGGACGGATCGACGATGTCGCCTACACGGAATTCATCGGGCGCTCCGTCGGGTGGGAGCTGCGCCTGGCCGGCTGCACGCTGGACTTCGCACCGGATGTCGACATCAACTCGAATGACGACAATCCGGTGATCGGAGTCCGCAGCTTCGGCTCCGACCCCACCCTGGTCGCGCGCCACTCCGCCGCCTGGGTGCGCGGGATCGAGTCCACCGGAATCGCTGCGAGCGCGAAACACTTCCCCGGACACGGCGATACGGCGGTCGACTCCCACCTCGCGCTCCCGGTCGTCGATCTGCCGCTTGCGACTCTGCGGGAGCGGGAACTCCTTCCGTTCCGCGCGGCGATCGACGCCGGCGCGCGCACGATCATGACCTCGCACATCCTTCTGCCGCGGGTCGATGCGACGAATCCGGCGACCTTCTCCCGCACGATCCTGTCGGGGCTGCTCCGCGAGGAACTCGGATTCACCGGTGTGATCGTCTCCGACGCCCTCGATATGGAGGGCGCGAGCGGCGAACACGGGCTCGCGACCGCCGCCGTGCTGGCGATCAGGGCGGGCTGCGACCTGCTCTGCATCGGCACCGACAACAGTTCTGACCAGGTCGACGAGATTGCGGCCGAGCTGCAGTCGGCGGTCAGCGACGGTCGTCTCGAGACCGCTCGGCTCACCGATGCCGCGTCCCGGGTGGCCGAATTGGCGGCCGCATCGGTGGAGTCGACCGCTCGCATTCCTATTCCGGAATATGTTACGACGCATGATGAGCCGGCCTTCCACTGGGACCGCACCTCGGGCGCCTTCGACGTATCACCATCCGTCGAATTCGCTGCGAACTACCGCTACTTGCAATTCGAGACGCCCGCGAACATCGCGGTCGGCGACGCGCCGTGGGGAGCGCGGGCGGCGATGAGAGGGGTAACAGTGCTTCGCGAGGGAGACGAGATCGTGCTGACGGAGGGCGTGCAGCCGGTGCTCATCGGACGCGACAACCACCGGCACGACTGGGTGCGGGCCGCCGTGGATGACCTGCGCGCGCGGTATCCGTCCGTCATCGTCGTCGACATGGGCTGGCCGAGCGCCGATCGGCGCTACGCCGACATTGCGACGTTCGGCGCCTCGCGTCACACGGCGAACGCTCTCGTCGCGCTGATCGCAGCGGCGTCGAGTTCCGATGCGACGGCTCCCGAGACGGTGGTGGCGACGTGAAAGTCGGGATCGACATCGGTGGCACGAAGACCGATGCAGTGGCGCTCGACTCCGCCGGCGAGGTCATCGAGCGGCTCCGGGTGCCGACCGGATTCGGCGCGGAGGCCGTGCTCGAGTCGACCGTCGCTGCCGTGCAGAAGCTCGCTGACCGACTCGGTCGTGAACCTCGCGAGTTCGACTCGATCGGAGTCGGCATCCCCGGGGCAGTCGACAGTCTGTCCGGTCACGTCTCCCACGCCGTGAACCTCGGGTTGTCCGGACTCGACCTCGGCGCCGAACTCGGAGCGAGGCTCGGCCTGCTCGTACGTGTCGAGAACGACGTCAATGCCGCGGCCCTCGGAGCTTTTCATCTGCTCGGACCCACGCCCCTGACCGACTCGGCGCAATCCCATTCGATGGCCTACCTCAACCTGGGAACCGGCCTCGCCGCGGGGCTCGTGCTGAACGGTCAGGTCTGGCGTGGTTCGCGCGGAACGGCGGGGGAGATCGGGCACATCCCGGTCGACCCGAATGGGCCACTCTGCCCGTGTGGCCAGCGCGGCTGCCTCGAGATGGTGGCATCCGGATCGGCGGTCGCGAGGCAGTGGCCGACCGATCATCCGCGCCCGGTGCAGGCACTGTTCGAGGCCGCGGATGCCGGCGAGCCGCGTGCGATCGAGGTGCGCGCGCGACTCGCCGACAACGTCGCCTCCGCGGTGCGGCTGCTCGTGCTCACGGTCGACGTCGACACCGTGGTCATCGGCGGAGGGCTCAGCTCGCTCGGGGTGCCGCTGCTCGCCGGCATCAGGGCGACTCTCGACTCGTGGGCGGCGGTTTCGCCGTTCATCGCCTCGCTCGCGTTGTCGCGGCGCGTGGAGATCGTGCCGCCGGAGTTTCCGGCCGCCGCCGTCGGGGCCGCCCTGGTCGGCATGTCAGCGATCGGCGTATCCTGATGGCCGAGGTCGTCATCATGCGCGACGCCGACGAGGCCGGTGAGCTCGCCGCTGACGCCATTCTCTCCCTGGTCGTCGGGAAGCCGGACGCCGTGCTCGGCCTCGCCACCGGATCCACCCCCCTTGCGGTCTACCGCGCCATCGCCGCCCGCCACGTCGACCTCTCGCGGGTGCGCGGCTTCGCACTCGACGAGTACGTCGGGCTGCCGGACGGGCACCCGGAGAGCTACCGGGCGGTGATCACGCGCGACGTCGTCGAGCCGCTCGGGCTGACGCCGGAGCTGATCGCCGTGCCGGGGCACCTCGGGCCGATCGAGACAGCCGGTGAGGACTACGAGGCGGCGATCATCGCAGCCGGCGGCGTCGACATCCAGATCCTCGGACTCGGCACCGACGGGCACATCGGATTCAACGAGCCCGGCTCGTCGTTCGGCTCGCTGACGAGGGTCAAGACGCTCACTCGCCGCACCCGCGAAGATAACGCTCGATTCTTCACCTCCATCGACGAGGTGCCGGTGAACTGCATCACGCAGGGCCTCGGCACTATCGGACGGGCCGGGCACCTGCTGCTGCTCGCGTTCGGAGCCTCCAAAGCGGAGGCCGTCGCCGCCGCCATCGAGGGACCGGTCACCGCGAGCGCGCCCGGCTCCGCCATCCAGCTGCACCCGCATGTGACGGTGATGATCGACGAGGCCGCGGCCTCGGGCCTCCACAACGTCGAGTACTACCGCTACGCATGGGCGAACAAGCCCGCGTGGGAGGCACTGTAGCCGCTCTCGGTGATCGAGCCTGTCGAGATCCGGTTGGGGCAACTCGTCTGACGGAGGCGAAGCAACCCCTCGATGGCGATTCGAAGGGCCGTTTCGCGTACTTCACGACGGGGCGGGGAGCTAGAGCAGCTCGCCGGCACCCCAGACCGACACCACGTTCCAGTCGTGGTCGAGGATCACCGCGTCGGCGACGTGCCCGACCGTGAGGTATCCGTGGCGGCCCTCCAGGCCGAGAGCCCTCGCGGGCGTCGCCGTGAGGGCCGCGATGGCGTCGCGCGGGGACACGTGCGCGTGTTCGATCGCGCATCGCAGCGCGACATCCTGGGTCAGGGTCGAGCCCGCGATCGTCTGGGTTCCGGAGAGCATCGCGAGGCCGTCGCGCACCGAGACGTTGAGCATGCCGAGCCGGTAGTCGCCGTCGGTGGCGCCCGCAGCCGCCATCGCGTCGGTAACGAGGGCGACGCGTCCCGGCGCCGAGGCGAAGGTCATGGCCGCGATATCCGGATGCACATGGTGCCCGTCGAGGATGAGTTCGAGCGTCACGCGGTCGTCTTCGAAGGCTGCGACGACCGGCCCGGGAGCACGGTGATGGATGCCCGGCATCGCGTTGAACGCATGCGTGAGGATCCGCGCCCCGCGGTCGAATGCTGCCTGAGCCTCGTCGAACGTGGCCTCCGTGTGGCCGATCGCGACGGTCACCCCGTTCTCGACGAGCACGTCGATCGCGTCCCCGGCATTCGGCAGTTCCGGCGCGATGGTGAGCTGGCGGAGCGTGCCGCGACTCGCCCCGATGAGCTCTTCGACAGCGAACGGTAGGGGCTCGAGCAGGAAGTCCGGGTGGTGGGCTCCGCGGGCTGCCCGCGCGAGGAACGGTCCCTCGAGGTGCGAGCCGAGCACAAGCGGGTCGGCTTCGGCGATGGTGGCGATGCGCCCGAGGCTCTCTCTCAGTTTCTCCACGGGATTCGCAACGAGGCTGAGCACCGAACGGGTGGTGCCATGGGCGCGATGGGTGGCGATCGCCTGCAGGATCTCGTCCGCGTCGTCATCGTAGGAGTGCCCGCCGCCACCGTGGCAGTGCAGGTCGAGGAAGCCGGGGACCAGCCAGCGGCCACCGACGTCGACAGACTGGTCGGCATCCGGATGCTGCGGGCCCGAGCCGGTCTGGGCGATCGTGTCGGCGTGCACGAGCATCCAGAAATCGTCGACCTGCCCATGGCCGTCGAGCTTCTGCGCCGAGTGGAAGAGTGTGCTCATCGTTCTGCCCCCGTGGAGAATTCGCGTCGCGCGCTCACGATGCCGCTCGCCGCAGCGGCGACCCCGAATACGAGTCCGACGATCGGATACCCGAGCATGAACCAGGTCGCCACCGCCGCCCCCATGATGAAGACCTCGACGAGCACCCGGCCGACCGGATCGAGCGGGAAGACGGCCTTCGGCGACCGGAACAGACGCCACACCACCGCGGCGAACAGCGGCGCACCGATCATGAAGAAGACGGCGGGGAGCGGAAACTGCCAGGCGAGGTAGCCCCAGAACCCGAGGGAGAAGAGAGCGAAGAGCTCGAGGGTGACGCGCAGGATTTCGTAGGCCGTGACGATCGGCCTCGGGGGCGTGCCTGCGTCGCTCATGTGAAGATGATCGTTCTCGCGCCATCCTGCAGCACACGATGTTCGGCGAACCACGTGACGGCCTGCGTGAGGGTGCGGGATTCTTCGTCCTGACCGATCGCGGTGAGCTCCGCGGGCGTGCGGGAGTGGTCGACCCGTACGACATTCTGCTCGATGATCGGACCCTCGTCCAGGTCGCTCGTCACGAAGTGGGCCGTCGCGCCGATGAGCTTCACCCCGCGGGCGTGGGCCTGGCGATAGGGATTGGCACCCTTGAAACCGGGGAGGAAGGAGTGGTGGATGTTGATGATCCGCCCCTCGAGCGCCGCACACAATTGCGGCGACAGTATTTGCATGTAGCGCGCGAGAACGACCAGTTCGATGTTGAACTGTTCGACCGCATCCAGCACCCGGTCTTCGAAGGCGAGCTTCTCGCCCGGAGTTCTGACGGGGTGCGCCTCGAACGGCACATTATAGAACTCCGCAAGCCCGGCGAGCTGCGGATGATTGCTGAGCACGAGCGGCAGCTCGATCGGAACCTGGCCGGCGCGCCGCCGGAACAGCAGGTCGTTGAGGCAGTGGGCCGCGGTCGAGACGAGCACGAGCGTACGCAGCGGACGGCCGACGACATCCAGGGTCACCGTCATGTCGTAGCGCTCGACGACAGCGGCGAGGGCGGACTCGAATCTCCCCCGATCGGCGCCCGACTGCACCTGGAGGCGCATGAAGAAAGTGCCGGAGTCCTCGCTCGAGAACTGCTGTGATTCGGTGATGTTGCCGTCTGCCATGACGATCGCGCCGCTGATCGCGTTCACGATGCCGGGCCGGTCGGCGCAGACGATCGTCAGGACCCAGTGTGTCGTCGGCGGCAACACACTGCCGTTCCGTGACGCACTCTTCGGCGCGGTGCTCTGCGGGTCTTCGACGGTCACGGCACAAGAGTATTCTGCTTCTGTCGGCGCGCGCGTTCGCCCCGGCCCGCAGGCGGCGGCGACTCACCGCCCAGCAGCCTGAACGGATTCATTTCTTGGTCGCGCGCGACACCTCATCCACTTCTCGTTTCCCCCTCCCCGGTCTGCTCGTGCTCGCCGGGGCGATCTTCTGCTCCGTCACGAGCGAGTTCCTGCCCACCGGGCTGCTCCCCGACATCTCGAAGGAGCTACGGGTCTCCACCTCCCAGGTCGGGCTGCTCGTCTCGATCTTCGCGGGCGTCGTCGTGCTGACGGCCACCCCCCTCGCTGCGCTGACCCGCCGCGTGTCGCGGAAGCGGCTCGTGGTGCTCGTGCTGCTCATCAACGCGGTGTCCGGAGTGCTTGCGGCGATCGCGCCGACCTACGAACTCCTCGTCGGTGCCCGCATCCTCGGGGGACTCGCCCACGGACTGTTCTGGGCGGTGGTCGGCGCCTACTCGGCCCATCTCGTGCCGAAGCATCAGCTCGGGCGTGCCGTCGCCATCACCAGCGGTGGCGCGACGGCCGCCTTCGTGCTCGGCGTTCCGCTCGGAACCGCTCTCGGCCACGCCTTCGGCTGGCGCCTCGCCTTTGCCTCCATCGCCGGTGCGATGGTGGTGCTCACCGTCTTCGTCGCGCGCTTCCTGCCGGCGGTCGATCACCGGGTGACGCTCGCCACCGGCGAGATCGCGCTGCCCATGCGCCGGGATCGCACCATCCCGGCGGTCGTCATCGTCTGCGTCGTCATCGTCGTCGTCGCGATGGGGCACAACTCGTTCTACACCTACATCGCGCCCTGGCTCATCGGGGTACCGGGCTTCGACGTCTCGGCCGTGGCCCCGCTGCTCTTCCTGTACGGCGGCACCGGCGCGATCGGCCTCGCGCTCGCCGGGCTCATCGCAGACCGGTATCCCCGCCGAGGACTGATCGGTATGACGATCGCCGTCGCGGTTCCCGTGCTGATGCTCGCAGTGTTCTCCCGCAACCAGGTCGCCGTCATCGTCGCCATCGCGATCTGGGGGGCGGTGTTCGGCGGCCTACCAGCGATGCTTCAAACGCGGATGCTGCATGCCGCGTCAGCGCGCGTTCGGGACGTCGCCTCCGCACTCTTCACGACATCCTTCAACATCGCGATCGGCGGCGGCGCGCTGATCGGTGCCCTGGTGCTCGATGGCGCGGGCCTTGGCGCACTCCCGTCTGTGGACCTCGGATTCATCGCCGTCGGCATCGTGTTCCTCGTGCTGGCGGATGCGTGGCTTCGGCGGCGCATGGCGGTGCGATAGGGCTGCGCGGGCAGCCCGTCGGGCCGCCTGGCAGAATTATCTTCGTGTCCGAGTCTATGAGCCGCAATTCTTTGTCCGCCGCCCTCGAGGGAGGAGCCTGGCGCCACATCCTCAGCACCATCGTCACGACGGTGCCGGTCGCTTCGTCGGCGCAGGCACTCGAGGTGGCGCGGGCGGCGATCTCCGTCTCCGGAGCCGGAGCAGACGAACATCTCAGGGTGGACATCCGCCCCCAGCGCGTCGAACTCACGCTACAGACGGCCCGGCTCGGAGCGATCACCGAAGTGGATGTCGCCCTCTCGCGTCGCATCAGTGACGCGGTCCGCGACCTCGAGCTCGCCATCTCGGCCGACACCGTCGCCGCGGGGCGATCGGTTCAGACGCTCGAGATCGCCATCGACGCGATGGACATCCCGTCAATCCGACCCTTCTGGAAGGCGGTGATGGGATACGTCGACGAGCACGGGCATGACGACCCGGAGGACGGACTCGTCGACCATTTCGCTAGCGGACCGACGATCTGGTTCCAGCGGATGGACCAGCCCCGGTTACAGCGCAACCGCATCCACTTCGACATCACCGTTCCGCACGATGAGGCCGACGCTCGAGTTGCGGCGGCGCTTGCGGCCGGGGGAGTGCTCGTCAGCGATGCCGAGGCGAGGGCATTCTGGATTCTCGCGGATATCGAAGGCAACGAGGTCTGCGTCTGCACCTGGCAGGACCGCACCGGCTGACCCTCGTGTGGCGCGCCCGGGTCAGCGCACCCCGGCAGCGACGAGCAGGTCGCGAAGACGCCTCGGCGACTGAGCTGCTTCCCACAGCCACCGACTATTCCGTTTCCAGCGGCCCGAAGATC
>JAYVNU010000151.1:0-4824 GCA_043758345.1 Lacisediminihabitans sp. | reverse complement strand
CTGCGGTCATACCGACGCCTCCGCGTGCCAACCCATCAGGACACCTCCGCCACGCTGGCCGGCGCATACCCGTTCCTGGCCGAAGGCGGCATGGGATCCGCCGGGGTGTTCGTCGGTCAAGACCTCTACTCCTCCGGCTCCTTCGTCTACGACCCCTGGGAGCTGTACCGGCAAGGAGCCATCACTGCCCCGAACATTGTCTTGGCCGGAATCGTCGGCTCCGGCAAATCCTCCCTCGCCAAAAGCCTGTACACCCGGTCAATCCCCTTCGGTCGGCGCGTGTACATCCCGGGAGATCCGAAAGGTGAGCACAGTGCCATCGCCGAAGCTGTCGGCGGGAAAGCCATCGTCCTCGGCCACGGGATGATGAACCGCCTCAACCCACTCGACGAAGGGTTTCGTCCGTCCAACGTCTCCGACGAGGAGTGGGTGATCCAGGTCGCCTCCCGCCGACGGGACCTGATCGGTGCGCTCGCCGAGACGATCCTCGGGCGGGCGTTGTCGCCGCTGGAGCACACCGCGATCGACATCGCCCTCCGCGCCAGCGTCGCTGCGGCCACAGTGCCAGTTTTGCCAATGGTCGTCGACCGGATCCTCACCCCCGACAAGGACCAGGACGGACGCCTCGCCGAAGACGGGCGCCTCCTCGGGCACGGTCTGCGCCGCCTCGTCTCCGGCGACCTTGCTGGACTCTTCGACGGCCCCTCCACCGTCAAGTTCGACCCGTCACTGCCGATGATCTCCCTCGACCTCTCCCGCGTGGCCGAGAACTCTGCGCTCATCTCTGTCCTCATGACCTGCTCCTCCGCGTGGATGGAATCCGCGCTCTTGGATCCGGCCGGTGGGCAGCGGTGGGTGATCTACGACGAAGCGTGGCGGCTGATGCAGTTCCCTTCGCTGCTCCGCCGGATGGACGCGCAATGGCGGCTCGCCCGCCATCTGGGGATCGCGAACATGCTGATCTTCCACAAACTCACCGATCTCGACAATGTCGGAGACCAAGGAACCGCCATGCGCGCCCTCGCATCCTCATTGTTGGCAAATGCGGAGACGCGGATCATCTACCGGCAAGAAGCCGACCAACTCGGCACCACCGCGAAAACCCTGGGCCTGACCGGAACTGAACGGGACCTGCTACCGGGACTCGGGCTCGGGCAGGGACTCTGGCGGATCAAGGAACGATCATTCGTCGTGCAACACCAGCTCCACCCCAATGAACTTGCAGCGTTCGACACCAACTCCCGATTTCTGGGGAATCTCCAATAAGTTCACGGGTTCTGCGCAACCGTAACCACCGGAGTCGTCCCGCGAAACCGCAAGCACAGGCAAATACATCGAGGTGGCGCTTCGGGAACCCCTGATGCGCGTCCGCGACTGCGCCGTCAACCCAGTGTGGATGCGCGGCACCGCAGCGCTGCCGGTCCCCGAGGAAGAGGGACCGGCACCCGAGTGCGCACCTTGCGGGCATGACGCTCACGCAAACCCCGCCGCCGCTCCTGAATGTAGACGCCCCACCGCCAGCGGCTCGTCGCCTGCATCATGACCAACATCCGCAGCCACAAGTAACGGGCGGGAACAATCGAGAATGACGCAGAGCGGCAGAAACGTCAGCGCGAGTCCCGCGCGAGGTACCGGGCCGCCTATCCAGATCGGGTTCGACAGAGCAGGCGGGGGAACCTTGCACGGCGTCGGGCTCGCCTCGAGGCGGAACGTAAACGCCGTGCCCGCGATCGGCAGCGGGTCCATGAGTGGGCTGCCGCACACCCAGACCGCGCCCGCGAGCGGTCACAACTGTGGAGTGCGCAGAACCCCGATCGGCGTCGGGAACTCCAGCGCAACTACTACCAGCGGAACCACGAGGAACGGCGACGGGCCGCCCGCGAACAGAACACGCGACGCCGCAAGGCCCCCGCCCAGCGCGAACAGGAACGGCAGCATCAGGCGGCGCGCCGCGAGGTGCGCAACGCCCAGCAGATGGCCCGCCGTTCGGACCCGGAGGTGCGGGACAAGCACAACCAGGAGCAGAACGAACGCCGGAGGCGTGAACGGCGGCGGCGCCAACTCGGACTCCCACCCCGGCACACACATCGTGCCACCTTCAACGAACGTGAGGCGAACGGGTCTGCCGCCCATGCATTCTTTTCCCGGCGGCGCGGGGCAGGAGAGATCCGGTTGCACCGCGAAGAGCAGGCCGAGGTTCGGGCTGCCGCCTCGCTCGCATCCGATGCACTCTGGGGCCAGAAACTCGCCGCCCGAATCCGAGCCGACGCGACACGACCTGCACGGACTGCCGCAGCCGTCAACGAGTTGCTCAACACGGAAGTCGGCACGCGCCTGCGCGAGGAGGTCAAGATGGACTCCATCGCCCGGAAAGTGCGCGGCGCAGAGTCCTATCCGAACGCCGAGGCCGAGGTGCGGCGCCGGGCGCTCAACGCCCTCACCGCGCCCCGCGCCGCACTCGCAAAGGGCGGCGTTCCCGCACACGGCCGGGTGCCCAAGGCCCGACAGTTTGGCCACGTGCCGCAGCGAACTGGCGCGGTCCGCCCCGGTCGCACCTCCCCGAGCATTTGAGCGCTGGCCTTACCAACTCCCGCTTCCTGGGCCAAGTTCCGGTAAGTTCACGGATACGAAGGCTATTCGGGCGGCCGTCGACGACAGTGAGCACCCCGACATCAGGCTGCGCTCTCGGAGAAACACGGTCCCACGCGTTTGACACTTGGATGCCGAAATGCGAGCATCGTGGTACACCCCCGGATGCTTCGTCTACCGGGTACGGGGCCCTTCGGGGCCCCTGTTTTTTTGGGCCCTTCGGTTCATCGCCAGCTAACCGGTCGCCGCAGACGTCCACGACCTGCAACGTGCAATTCGTCCGGAAGCTGGCTGTCCAAAAGTACACCGCGGCGAATCTGTTTGATGAACAACGGTCGGCGCTGAAGGATTCGTGAGTTCGGCGACTCCACCGGGGTGAAGAGGCCGAACCGTTTCCCCATCTCCTCGGTGAGGATCCCCAACATGGCGGCAAAATCCGAGTCGTTGGAGACCAGCACGTATACGTCGGCCTCGTCCCGGCTTGCGTCGAAGATCATGTAGAAGGCCAGGTTCACGTCCGACCCTTTTTCCTCGGTCTTCCGGACCCGCACCCGGATAACCTCCCCGTTTTCGTCAAAGGTTATCGGCATGGCCGGCAGCAAGCGCCGATCGTGGCGGAACTGGCCCTCATGGACGGTCAACTTCGCGTTGATCTGAAGCGCGCGAATGTAGGTCTGCTGGCGGATGGGCGCCTGAGGGTCGGTGCCGAGGAGAGGCTGAATCAGCGCGGTGAAATATCAGATGCGTTGGATGTCGTGAGTGGGAAGAAGTTTCGAGGACAGCGCCTCGAGGTCAAGCCACTTGGCGTTCGGATGGTATTGGAGCTTCTGCCGGTACAGGTTGAACCCGTCGACGTAGATGATCGCCTTGGGCCGGTCTGACATCACCACAGACTAACGCGAGCACACCGGACGGGTCCACGCACCTCACAGGTGTAACCGACCGGCTCCTTCGAACCTGGAGAGAAACTGTGCAGCACTGTCCCATACCGAACCCTCTCCCCCGCGTTGTCGTCACGATCGGGGAGGACGGAACCATCACCGCGACGGTGGACGGGAAGATGTTCCTTGCCGGGCCTATCGGCCGGGATCTGGTGGGCCATCTGCTTGACTGCAGCGCCGAACAACACGGCGGGGAGATCTATCGTGAGGTTCGCGAAGCCGATCGAGGTGTCGAGCTGGTCGGCGAAGGTTTCATCCCGGGTGAGGACATCGTCATCGCCGTGGTCCTCCGCGAGAGCAGAGCTGCCAGCGACGGGCGGGCGCATGCCGTGGTGGACCGGCTCGCAGCTCCGCGCGGGATCACCGACGTGATTCTGTTCGGGGCGACATCTGGCACCCTCGTTCGCGGTGGCCGCCGGTGAACGGGCAACAGGTCCGGCCCGTCAACGACCACCTGCTGAACCTCGGGATCGGCGCCCTGGCTGGAGGGTTCGCGCTCGCGCTCATTCTCCGCGGCGCCGGTACGGTCACCGCCTGGCTGACCGGACTGCCCGGACCGACGGGTGGGACCGGTGCCGGTCTCGGGGCGTTCGCCCACCCGCTCGACCCCGGCGTCCCGCTTGGCGTGCCCGGTTTGAACGGGATGCTGTACTGGGCTGTCGTCGCCGTCATGCTGACCATCGTGATCCTCCCGACGGTGTGGGCGGTGCTGAAGATCCGTTCCCACCGCGATCAGCCGGATCCTCGGAAGCTTGAGGGCACCGCCACCGCACCGGAAATACGCCGGCTGGCGTCGCCCCGGCAGCTCGTGAAGCAAGCCCGCACGTTCCGACCCTCCCTTCAACATGCCACAGCGGCAGACGTCGGCTACCTGCTCGGCACCGCGCATGGTCGGCAGGTATGGGCGACGGTCGAGGACTCCATCCTGCTGATCGGCCCGCCGCGCAGCGGGAAAGGGCTGCACATCGTCATCAACGCCATCCTCGACGCCCCCGGCGCCGTCATCAGCACCAGCACAAGGCCCGACAACCTCACCGCAACCCTCCGCGCCAGGGAACGACTGGGGCCTGTGGCCGTGTTCGATCCGCAGCAACTCGCCCCGGGTTTGCCAGTAGGGCTGCGGTGGTCGCCAGTTCGCGGCTGCGACGACCCGCTCACAGCGATGATCCGCGCCACCGGGCTCGCCGCCAGCACCGGACTCGGCGGTAACGGAGTCGAGAACGGATCATTCTGGGAAGGCAAAACCCGGGCGGCAATCCAATCGCTCCTCCACGCCGCCGCCCTCGACGGCAGG
>JAYVNU010000150.1:0-4830 GCA_043758345.1 Lacisediminihabitans sp. | reverse complement strand
AGGGTGGTCTGCGCTGCGCAGCCGAGCACCGAATCGAGCAGCGTGCAGACGAGGCCGCCGTGAACGGTTCCGATCGGGTTGTACATCGATTCGTCCGGTTCGCAGGTGAACGTGACGGAACCCAGCTCTGCCGAGATCGCTCGCATCCGCATCAACCGGGTGATCGGCGGCGGCGGTATCGACCCGGCGATGAGCGCCTGGATGTACTCGAGACCGGTCATGGTCTTGGCCAGCTTCGCTCCGATATGCGGATCTTCCCAACTCACCGTCCTCGAACGCCCGGGTGCTTCGGTCATCGGTTTTCCTTCCCGCCACCAGCCTATGTCTCGGGTTAACGTTGAGAGCGCACGAAGCGACCGAGGCTGACGAGCAGACAGGGACGAGCGCACAGTGGAGGCGGAGAATGACGGATGACGCTGGCCGGTCGTGGTCGGACGGCCCGTCGCTCCCCGCCGAACCCCTCCCCGTCTCCGCAGCCGCGCTCCCCGCCGACCCGATTGCTGCGATGCTCGACGATCCACCGATGCTGGCCGCACTGCGCGCGATCTACCGCGGGCCCCATGACGTCATGGACGCACTCTGGTGGCGGCTGCATCCGCTGACCAGAGGGCCGAGTGGCACCCCCGATCCAGGGATAGCGCTGGCCGCACTCCGGCATGAGGCGTATTCCCGAAGGGGTTCGGAGGCGCCCCTCGTCGCGATGGTCGATGAGACTTCCGGACGCACCGTCCTCGTGCGTTCGAGCGAGTTCGCCCTGCACGAGGCAGAGCGCCGACAGCAACTGGATGCGGCGTCGCTCGCCTCCGCGGTCGAGAGTGTGATGCGCGCTCAGAGTGACCAGCCCAGACACGAGTCGACCGTGCGCGACCCGCCCATCGAAGGGGCGACGGGAGATTCTTCCGCGATGTTCGACGGCTCGGGAGAAGGCGGTTCCGAATTGATCGGGATCGATGGTCCGCGCGCCGCCGGCCGGCTTCGCACGCGCCGGCGTACGCGCAAGTGGTGTGTCGCGGCGCTCGTCATCGTCGCGATCGCGGCCGGAGCTTTCGCGGCGGGACGGATGTCGTTCCAACACGTCGCGTCGCCGACTCCGGTCCCGTCATCCTCCCTCGGTCTGTTCTCGGCTGGACAGCACGGATCGGCGACGATAGCTCTGCTGCAGTCGCCGCAGACTCCGTCGGATGTTCCCCCTTTCGCGTTCGACTCGGCCATCATTCCGGGGAGTATCCACGTGTTCGCTGCGGTGCAATCCCGCGGTGCGACCGTCTACGGCGCCCTGACGAAGACCGGTCTGCTCTGTCTCGTCGCGGTGACCGTCGACCTTCACAGCGCACAGACCTGTGCGACCCAGCATGTGTTCGTCACCGACGGCATCCGCTTGCGCATGACGACGAACACTCCGGTCGCCACCGCAACCGGGGCAAGCGATTTCGCGTACTTCCAGTACCTCTGGACGAGTGATGGATCGATCGTCGGAAGCTCGAACGAGTACTTCGTAACGGAATGACAGAGCTGGGCCCGGGGATCAACGTCGCGATTCCACTACGGGAATGCTGCCGACCCGACCCGATGTTGCAGACTGAGCACCACGACTGAAGGAGTACACGATGACCACATCGTTCGACTGGCTGTCACTGCAGAGGCAGGCTCATCGGGAGTTCGCGTCCCGACTCGTCGAGGTTGTGGACTGGGGGGCCGCGACCCCCGACGAGGATTGGGATGTGCGTCAGCTGGTCAGCCACGTGATCGAGGAGCAGCAGTGGGTTCCGTACCTGCTCGTCGGCCGCACGATCGACGAAGCGCGCAAAGACATCGCGCCGCTGCGGGACGATCTCGTCGCGGAGTGGCGGCTCTACTCCCTGGCGGCAACCTCGGCCTGGGATGCTGCTCAGCCCGACATTCTGGTCAGTCTCTCCTACGACCGCGTTCCCGTCGCCGACTACCTCCGTGAGCAGGTGAGTGATGTCGCCATCCACTCCTGGGATCTCGCGCGCGCCATCGGCGCCTCCGAAGTGTTGGACAGCACCCTGGTCGAAGCGGTCTGGACTGTCTTCGAACCGCAGTCGGATACCCTCGCCGCGAGCGGACTTTACGCGTCGCCGGTGCTTCTCGGGGAGGAAGCCCCGCTTCAGTCCCGACTGCTCGCGGTGACGGGCCGCGACGACCGGATGGCGGCGTAGCCACAGCATCGGAGGCCGCTTGCCGTCGCCCTCGCCGATCGCGGCCGCGCTTCGGCGATGGTGGGCACCCCGATGGTCTGCCACCGCATGACTGCCGCGAAGAGCATGGTGGATGTCGCCTCAGAAAAACTCCTAGAACCCCACCAGCGCGTGCGGCACGTAGGGTGCCGACAGCTCGGCGAGTTCGTCGTCTGTCAGCTCCAGGTCGACCGCAGCAACCGCATCCTCGAGATGGGACATCTTCGTCGCGCCGACGATCGGAGCGGTGATGACCGGCTGCTGCATCACCCAGGCGAGAGCGACCTGCGCTCGCGAGACTCCCCGCCGCTCGGCGATCGAGGCGACGATCGCGGCGATCTCGCGGTCGGCATCCTCTGACTGCTGGTAGAGCGTGGAGCCGAATTCGTCGGTCTTCGAGCGGCTCGTCACCGCATCCCAGTCGCGGGTGAGGCGGCCGCGAGCGAGCGGGCTCCACGGGATCACGCCGACGCCCTCGTCCGCGCAATAGCGGTACATCTCGCGCTCTTCCTCGCGATTGATCAGGTTGTAGTGGTCTTGCATCGAGACGAATCGCGTCCAGCCACCGGCATCCGCCGCATACTGGGCCTGCACGAACTGATACGCGTACATCGAGGACGCACCGATGTAGCGGGCTTTCCCCGCCTTCACGACGTCGTGCAGCGCTTCCATGGTCTCCTCGATCGCAACCAGAGGGTCGAAGCGGTGGATCTGGTAGAGGTCGACGTAGTCGGTTCCGAGGCGTCGCAGGCTCGCGTCGATCTGCTCGATGATGTGCACCCGCGAGAGGCCGGCACCGTTCGCGCCGGGGCGCATGCGCCCGTGCACCTTCGTCGCGATGACGACGTCTTCGCGCTTCGCGAATTCGCCGAGGGCGCGACCGACGATCTCCTCGCTCGATCCGTTCGAGTAGACGTTCGCAGTGTCGAAGGTGGTGATCCCCTCCTCGAGAGCCCGACGGATGAACGGCCGGCTCTCCTCCTCCGGCAGGGTCCACTCGTGATTGCCCCGCCCCGGATCGCCGTAGCTCATGCAGCCGAGAATGATGGCCGAGACTTCGAGGCCGCTGTTTCCTAGTCGTTCGTATCGCATGAGTCCATCCTCCTCCGGCGTGACGCGCTCCTCTACCATTGGCGAATGGTCAGAAACGAGGCGAGGCCGGTGATGGCGTTCGCCGACCCGTCGGAGTGGGAAGAGTTTCTGAGCGAGCACAGCACGACGAGCGATGGGGTTCGACTCCAGCTGCGACGCAAAGGGGCGGATGTCCCGGGCCTCCTCCAGCCCGAGGCGCTCGACGTCGCACTCTGCTTCGGCTGGATCGACGGCATCCGTAAGTCCCTCGATTCCAGGTATTACTTCCACGACTTCGGGCCACGGCGGCCGAGGAGTATCTGGTCGACCGTGAACGAGGAGCACGCGGATCGCCTGATCGCCGCCGGACGGATGCGCTCCGCCGGATTCGCCGAGATCAAGCGCGCCAAAGCCGACGGGCGCTGGACGGCGGCGTATCGGCAGAAAGACGCGCCGGTGCCGGAAGATCTCCTCGTCGCCCTCGCCGCACATCCAGAGGCTGAGGCGCTGTTCGCGGCGTTGAGCAGCCAGAACCGCTTCGCCATCCTGTTTAGAATCGGCAACGTGAAGCGGGCGACGACGCGCGCCGCGAAGATCACCGGATTCGTCGAACAGCTGGGTCGCGGAGAGACGGTCTACCCGCAAAGACGCTGATTTTTTACCCCTTTCACGAGAGGGTTCCCGGCGTACCGTGCCGATCATGAAAGCAAACAAACAACTCTCCGACAACCTGCAGGCGGTACTCGTCGATCTGATCGAACTCCATCTGCAGGGAAAGCAGGCCCACTGGAACGTCGTCGGCAACAATTTCCGCGACACTCACCTCATCCTCGACGAGATCATCGACGCGGCCCGCGAGCTCTCTGACGAGATCGCGGAGCGGATGCGAGCCCTCCACGCCCTTCCCGACGGTCGTTCGAGCACGGTGAGCGCGAGCACGACCCTGCCGAAGTTCCCCGACGACCAGGTGGACACGAGCGAGGTCGTCGACCTGATCACCGAACGGCTGGAAGCGGCGGCCGAGACCTGTCGCAAGGTTCACGATGAGGTCGACGAGACCGATCCGACCACCGCGGACATCCTGCACAAGGTCATTGAAACGCTCGAAAAATACGCCTGGATGGTCGGCGCCGAGAACATGAAACCACGCAAGCGCAACGCGACGAGCGGACTTTAGTCGGTCGCGCTACTGACGGGGGCGGCGAGCAACGCGACGACGTAATCGCCGCCCTTCGTCGACTGCTCTCCCACCCGGCGGAATCCCAGACGATCGTGGAAGGCGAGGGATCCGGGATTCGGCGGCTCGAGATTCACCTCACAGGTGACCTCGTCGCGCACCTGCGAACGCGCCAGCTCGAAGACCGCGTCGTACAGTCGTCTTCCGATTCCCGAGCCCCGGGATGCTTCGCCGACGACGATGCGGTCGACATAAAGCGAATTCGTTCCGCGGGCCTCGAAGAAACGGTAGTTCTCGCTGGCATAGTCGGCTCCGGGGAGCATTCCGATGAGAAAGGCGAGGGGTTCGGCATCCGTCCCGCTCGCTTCCTCGACCAGTTCTTCG